>DKOG01000129.1 GCA_002469915.1 Bacteroidetes bacterium UBA7368 | reverse complement strand
CATCTGTTGGTGGCGGAGTTGGCGATACCTTCAACCGTAACACGGCCATGGCCGACCAACGCTTTCCGCTTGACGCGGGGTCCTTGTTGTCTCCCGGCGAAGCCCCCAATGAGTACATTCTCGACTTCGACGGCCACATGGAAGTCGTCTACATGGGTGAAAAAGAAGACCAAGCCTATCTAGATTGGTCTTGGAAGCCCAAACGTTCAAACCCTCGTTTTCAGACCTCTTGGACGTTTCTAGATCATGGACCGGCGGTTGTTGACTATAAAGGGGATACCCTGGATCCATACGGAGTCGTCTTTTCGGGATATTGGGCTTTTGAACGCGTCGCGGACGATCCGCCCAAAGAGTATCGACCCAGATAGCGTATATCATCCCAGGAAGGCGGATTCGTAGTGTTCAATGGACAAGCTAGCCCCCTCCCCTGTAAGCGCGATCACATCGAATTGGCAGCATGAAGCTTCCAAACGACGCTCTCTCATAAATGCAGCGGCTGCTTGGATAAGCCGTCTCTGTTTGGCCAGGGTTACGGCCGCTTCTGGCGGGGCAAAATCAGCGTGCCGTCGCCACTTTACTTCGATAAAAACGAGATCCCCTACCGGGCCGCCACGTTGGGGTGGCTGAATCATAATCAGGTCAATTTCGGCCTTTAGATACCTGTAGTTCGATTCGAGTAGCAAGTATCCCTTTTCCTGCAACCATTTGGCGACAAGGTGTTCACCAACTGATCCTTTGTGCTGCGTCTTTGATGGCATATCATGATGCGATATAATGAGGTTTGAGCCGGCGAGCGTGGCGCTAAAACTGCCGTTTTGTTCAGTTTTATCGGATGTCCCGCGATGATCGTATCTTTGATACCCGAGCCCAATCAAGAGACCCCTCAAAGCGAATTCTATAACCCGTACGTGATTACGACTTCCGGAATATTAACCCTCACTACCGATTACGGTATGCAGGACGGTTACGTAGCCGCCATGAAGGGCGTTATCCTCGAAATTAACTCTGATATCCGCATCGTTGATATTTCGCATCAGATATCACCTCAGGACGTCATGGAAGGTGCGTTTATCCTAAGAAACACGGCTTCAAACTTTCCAGAGGGTACCGTCCATCTTGCCGTTGTGGATCCTGGCGTCGGAACAGATAGGAAGGCCATCGCACTCAAGTATAAAGGTCAAATTTTTGTTGGCCCAGACAATGGTCTTTTTTCACTTCTCATTTCAGGATCCGATGCGGAATTGATCGTGGAATTAGATAAAACCCAGTTCTGGAATTCGCCTACCCCAAGTTCAACCTTTCATGGCCGAGATGTTTTTGCTCCAGTCGCGGCCCATTTAACGACGGGCCTATCTCTTTCAACAGCAGGTACTCCTCTATCCAATATCAAAACCATGCACTGGGCGCTGCCCATGACCGATGACCAAGGTATTCAGGGCTGGGTTGTGCACGTGGACCGATTCGGAAACTGCATCACCAACATAACGAAGGAGTTGTTTGAGAAAACACAATCCGGCCGACCGTTCAAGTGTTATGCTGGAAATACCATCATCGATCAAATGAGCGGGACTTATGGATCCGTTGATCGTGGTGATGCAACCTTATTGTTCAATAGCAGCGAATTTGTAGAAATTGCCATTTATCGGGGATCTGCATCCCAACTGTTTGATATCAGAAAGGGAAATCCCGTAAACCTTGTCTTTACAGACCATAAAAGCTAAATCCCGTGCCCAAAGCCCCTCAAAATGACTTGGACGAGCTTTATGTTTTGGCACAGTTGGTCGCCAAAAATGACATGGAAGCGACTCGGATGGTAGAATATGCCCTCCTCCGAAAGCGCAACGATCCGACCTGTTCATCAAAGCAAGCCATTCTTGAACAGGTTTCGAGCACCGTTAAGGACGGAAGTTCAGATCTGCTAACGCGGGCTCGTTTTACGAATGACGTTATTGAAGCGATCCCGGACATTTTTGCCAATTTGCCGGCGAAAAGACGAATTGCGGTTCGAGATGCCTTTTCGCACTCCGATGGGGATTCCGTCGAGCGTACGACATTCCGTTATCTCCTGCAGCGCAAGCTAGATCGAGGGCTGACCCGTGTTTCCGCTTCCGAGTTGACAGATCAGGAAATCCATCGTGCCCTGAACGCGTACTTGAATTCGGTCCTTGCTCCCGTTCCCTCCGTACTCAGGCTACGAATAGAGGAAGAATCCAAACGTCGCCAAGGCGTAGACTCCTCCCCGAAATCCGATTCAACGACCAAGAAATCAAAGATGGCGGCCAGAATCGCTGGTGGCGTCCTACTTATTCTGATTGTGTCGGCCATTGCGACATGGATTGCGAAGCCGCCCAGTCCTGTGGTCGTATCAGGTAATGCAGACTTCATCTCTCAACTAGACGGAATCGAGGTGGCTAATGATCTCGCTTTCACGGGTTCAGATCATGCTCAAATAGAACGGTTTATGGAAGACCGCATGGGGTTCCGTGCGACCGTTCCCATTGTCCAAGATCATACCCTCCTAGGCCTTTCAATTGCTCAAGTTTTTGAAGATGTATCCATTCCAGTTCTGCATTTTCAATCCAATTCGGACGATCTGTACGTCTTCATTCTTACCTACTCCATGATTCTAGCTGAAGACCCCAGAACCATGGTTGATGAAGCGACGCTCAATCAGATTGCTCATCCAAGAGGATTGGACGTTACCGAACGTGGCGAAGGTTCACGCATGGTGTTCCGAAACCGGGATGATATCTATGTCATCTATACCGACGAAAATCCGCTCGTATTCCGGAACGGAGTACAATTTAACTAGCGCTTTCTGGAAGTTCGATTCGGAAGGTTGTCCCCTGCCCCGGACGAGAGGAAACGAGTGAAAGACTTCCTCCATGGTAATCTTCCACGATGCGCTTAGCCAGACTCAAGCCTAGTCCCCACCCTCTTTTTTTGGTACTGAACCCAGGACGAAAGACATTTTTCCAGTCTCGACGATCAATCCCTTTTCCGGTATCTGAGATATCGATCTGAATGATGCCTTCACCGGATGATGCATCAAGAGTGATATTCCCTTGATCGGATCCTAGGGCATCTAGGGCATTTTTTAAAAGGTTTTCGATTACCCATTCAAAAAGCTCTGCATTTAGCGGAACGGTGTAATCAGGATCCACATCCACGTTAAGCTTAATGAGCATGCCTTGCTGGGGAAGTCTACGCTCGATGTAACTGGCGGTATTCTCAATGACAGGTGCGATGGGTTGCGGATCTAACTTGGGTAGGGATCCGATATCGGAAAAACGAGATGCGACCCGTCGCAGTCGGGCGATATCTTCCTCAATTTCCTCGTAGGTTTTTTCAGCTGATTCTCCTGGGCTTGTTTTTTCCTGATAGCGCAAGTATTCCAGCCAACCCATCAGACTAGAAATGGGAGTACCCAGTTGATGCGCTGCTTCCTTCGCCATACCCACCCATAAGCTAGACTGTTCACTGCGGCGAATATGAGAAAACCCTAGATACCCGACCAAAACAAAGAGTGAGACGAACAGCAATTGCACAAATGGGAACCAGCGCAATCCCACAATCAGCTGAGACTCCCCGTAATACACATACTGTACAAATCGAATCGAAGGCGAGTTTTCAGTGGCAGGAAAGACAACGACGATAGGAATCGGCTCATGAATTGCCGCCATGTCCTCCACGGTAGTCATGAGCTTGAGCGTCAGCCTCCGTGATTCAGCTTCATCCAACCCTGAAAAATTCCCCGGCACATCACCTACATCATACCATCTAGCCGGCATGCCGGAAGATGAGTCGACCATGATGACAGGAATATTTCTAAAAAGAGACGAGGTCGTGTCTGCCAAGAGATCCGTTACAAAATCGATATTGTAGCCTCTTGGACGCGTTCGAGCCCAGGTAAGCACATCTATGTAATCCTGAAAGTCCTCTTCAGAAAAGGAAGCGGCAACCGCGGGAATTTGACGTACGGCACTCAGAATACCTTCAATTTCTCGCAACAGTTCTGGGGGAGGATTGCTAGCGACTTGTTGCTGATTCTTTGGTATCTCTGCAAGGGCATCAGCCCAAAGTTGTACGACAGAGGTCTCCCTGGCTTTAAGTCGATCTACAAGACGTGTGGTATACCACAGTGAGGCTACGGATATCAGTACCGCAAAACTGATGAGACCCAGCTTCAGGTTGACTGATACACGATGCGCTTTCATATACCACGACGGGGCTGTTATCGAATAATGGTCTGCTCACGCTTCGGTCCCGAGGAGACAATGTGCGCTGGCACATCAAGGTACTCAGAAATAAACGAAAGATAGTCCTGCGCGTTTTTGGGAAGTTTATCCCAATCGGTTACACCGGTAATGTCTTCACTCCATCCGGGAAGGGTCACGTATTCCGGCTCAACGCTGCTCAGCATCCGGATATCACTGGGGAATCGCTTGGTCGATTTTCCATTTACACGATATCCCGTGCACACGTCAATTTCGTCCAGCCCGGAAAGCACGTCTAGCTTAGTAATCGCCAGTTCAGTGAATCCGTTGATCATACTCGTGTAGTTGAGAGCAACCAAGTCTAACCATCCGCAACGACGTGGGCGGCCTGTAGTGGCACCAAACTCATGTCCAGCCTTACGCAATGCCTCACCATTATCGCCCTCAAGTTCCGTTGGAAACGGCCCGTTTCCGACTCGCGTGCAATACGCTTTAACGATTCCAATGACTCTATTGATGCTCGTCGGTGGTACTCCAAGGCCCGTACAGCACCCTCCTACGGTCGGATGACTACTCGTCACAAATGGATACGTACCGAAATCTACGTCCAGGAGAGAGCCCTGAGCGCCTTCTGCCAGCACGTGTTTGCCTTCTTTGAGTGCATGTACTAGGAAATTGGTTGTATCCTTGACGTATGGATCGATGAGCTTATCAAATTCGACATACTCCTCGATCATTGCCTCGACATCAATCTTCTCAGCACCATATACGTTCTCTAGAATAGCGTTCTTTTCCTCAAGAGAAGACATCAGCTTCTTCCGAAGAATATCTCTGTCCAATAGGTCGACTACACGCACGCCTGTCCGAGCAAACTTATCGACGTACGCAGGACCAATTCCTCGCCCAGTCGTACCGATAGCTCCCGCGTCTCTCCACCTCTCACGCGCCTCTTCTATGCGCTTGTGATAAGGCATGATCAGATGCGCATTGTGCGAAATGAACAAGCGTCCTTCCACATTATAGCCGAGGTCTTTGATCATGTTGATCTCCTCGACCATAGCGACCGGATCGATCACTACTCCGTTGCCAATGACGCACTGAACGTTCGGCTGAAATATTCCACTCGGGACGAGATGCAGTACGAACGTTTCATCACCCCAACAGATCGTGTGACCTGCGTTGGCTCCACCTTGATACCTAGCGACGATGTCGATGTCCTGACTAATCAGGTCAACAATCTTCCCTTTTCCTTCGTCGCCCCATTGGCTTCCAATTACTACGCTGACGGGCATATCCGATAGCCTCCTTTGCGTGCCTTAAAGCACGAACCCATTCTAAAAACAAGATAAAGGCGGCGGGTTCTCACCCGCCGCCTTTACCGTGATACTATATAGACCGAATACGTTCCTTCTCTCTCTTAGAGAATCCGAGAAGAAACGACTGTGTCTTAGTCTTGGTAGCTTTTGGCGGCTTCTTCAACCGACTCATAATGCTTGAAAACAGTAATCAACTTCGTGATGACTAGAAGTGACTGTATACGGTCCGCAACTTTGGCGAGACGAAGGTCTCCTCCGGCGTTACGCATCGTTGTCATCGCACTAATCAGCATTCCGAGACCACTCGAGTTCATGAATTTCATTTTGGAAAGGTCGACCACAACATTGGTTTTCCCTCCTTCTTTCAATTCATGTAGTGTATCATGAAGTTTAGAGCCATCAGGTCCGCCCATCACGTTGCCTTTAAGCGTGATGACAACACTGTTGTAACGTTCGCCTACGTTGTAATTCATTTTTCCTCACGTGTCGTGAAATATGGAATCTAATTGGTTCTTACTTGCGCTTTCCAGCAGCTCTGAGTCGTAATTCAAGAACTACGGGCGAAGCCACAAAAACGGAAGAGTAGGTCCCGATTAGGATACCGATGATCAGGGCAAACGCGAATCCGCGCAACACCTCGCCACCGAATATAAATAGGACAGTTACTACGAGCAAGGTCGTTCCGGATGTGACAACGGTTCTACTCAATGTGTTATTGATCGACTTGTTGAGCACGTTCTCGTAATTCTCTGACTTGAACAATCCCGTGTACTCCCTGATTCGGTCAAAAACAACGACCGTATCGTTCAAGGAATACCCGACAATGGTCAGGAATGCAGCGATAATAGTCTGATCGATCTGCAAAGAGAATCCGAGAATGTTCTGCATAAGCGAGAACACACCGAGCGTGATAATCACGTCATGAAAGAGCGCTGCAACGGCACCAACGCCAAATCTCCATTCGAATCGAATGAGGATGTAGACGAAAATTACCAACAGTGAACCAATAATCGAGTAGATAGAGCCCCGCTTCATGTCTTCAGCGAAGTTGGCACTTACCACGTAGGTCTTCTCGATTTTGGGCTCGACTTCAGGAAAGGTCCTGCCAATCGTGTCAATAATCTGATTACGAAGTACAT
Source organism: Bacteroidetes bacterium UBA7368 (assembly GCA_002469915.1). Classification (GTDB taxonomy): domain Bacteria; phylum Bacteroidota; class Rhodothermia; order Rhodothermales; family UBA10348; genus UBA10348. The sequence goes on along the minus strand of DKOG01000129.1, from coordinate 868 downwards.
CAGCATCGCCATCCACAACCGTGCGAACGAGTAACTGCTGAGCACCATTGTACTGGTAGGTTTTGACTTCCGGAGCGAACTCCAGTACGTCAGTTAGTGCTGTTCGAACGGTGGTTACGTCCAGCGGAGAGGTGGTTTCAACCACAAATTCGCGACCACCCTTGAAATCGATACCGAGTTCAAGGCCATTAATCGCGAAGGATACAAGACTCACCAGAATCAGAACGCCTGAGATCACATATCCCATCTTACGTCTGCCGATGAACTCGTAATTGATATTTTCAAAAATACGCATGTTTATTTCAGTTCTTGGCCTCCAGGGCCGGTTCAAAACTCTTGTTCACCTAGCTCAGCCGAAGCTGACGGTCAGTTTCTTTTCCACAACCATGTAATCCATAAGGATGCGGGTGAAAATGATGGCGGTGAACATGGAGGAAAGAATTCCAGCCATCAGAGTGACTGCAAATCCCTGGATAGGTCCGAGTCCGAAAGAGTAAAGAATTACTCCAACGAAAAAGGTCGTGATGTTGGCATCGAAGATGGCAGATAGCGCTTTTGCATAGCCGCCTTCCATCGAAGCTTTTAAGGTCTTCCCGGTCGATTGCTCTTCTCGAACTCGCTCAAATATCAGCACGTTGGCATCCACCGCCATACCGATAGTCAGCACGATACCGGCAATACCAGGTAACGTTAGCGTGGCACCGAAGCCAGCGAGTATGCCAAGAATGAAAATGAGATTCAATATCAGAGCGAAATCGGCAATACTACCACCCGTACGGTAGTAGAAAATCATGAAGAGCGCGACGAGCGCTAACCCGAACATGACGGACTTGAGACCGGCATCGATAGATGCTTGACCAAGACTTGC
>DKOG01000116.1 GCA_002469915.1 Bacteroidetes bacterium UBA7368 | reverse complement strand
TACGTTGTTTCCAATCACGGCCTATTATATGCTGTCTCGGGTGAAGACGGCTCCGTTTTATGGAGCTACCCATTGACCGGTCCCCTTCGCTCAGGACCGATCGTTGGACCTGATGGAGCCATCTACGTTGGCACGAGTACCGGACTTATCGTTTTGAACGAGGATACAGACGCATTCACACCTCGGCTCAGATTTGTTCACGTAGCATCCGATGTTGGAACGCCAGTGATTGACTCTAATGAGACGATCTATTTTATGGCGGGCAAAGTTTTGCACGCGATCAATCCAAATAACACTCCTGCATGGAAGTATGAAATTGGAGAAGAAGCCGATGGGCCGATCACCATTACTCGGGACGGTGGCCTGATTGTCGCGGCCACGGATGGTAGAAGAACGATCATGTATTCTATCGAAACCGGATCTGTGGGGCTCAACCCTTCACAATGGCCGACTTTTCTGAGAAACTCTCGTCATACCGGGCGCTTGGGAATTGACGCTACTGACGGCTGATCAGTTGATGCTTCGCATAGGAAGAGCGGCTGAACGGCCAGAAACCTCTCCATGAACATCGATGGACAGTATCCAGATGTTGTACGAATCGGAGCCGCTTAAGGACGCTACCTCCTCACTTAAAAAGAAGGACGTGTCCTGCGTTTTGTGTACTAAGGTGCGGTCTCCGCTACTTTCGTTGTAAAGAACCACATGGTACTCTGAAGCACCAGGCTGTACAGGCCATCCAATTTCAACAGAGTTATTTACAATGTGGGGCGTCCAGGCTTGGAATGAAGAAGTGGATCTTGGAATACCGCCACTAAAAACGAGTACAGCGACGATAATCGTGAGGACCAATACGGCACTGGCAAACAGAGCCGTCACTTTCCAAAGACTTTTTTCAGCATCCCTACGTACGTATACCTCCGATTGGTACCAGTTCGTATGGAGGGGAATCGGAACGACAGGATCACTCGGCACAGAAGCGCCATCACCAGAATCAGAGGTATTCATGGCATCGTTCGCCATGGACAATAGGTCTAGGGCGTCGTCATTTTTGACGATGTAGGATGCAATTTCTCGGCGAAGAGAACTGGGTAGATCTCCCGACAGATATGCTGCTAGGATATGTTCGTCTACTTGCTCGCGATTACGAGACATAGATTACAGTGGCGCAATGCGCATTTAATAGCGGTTTGTCATCTTTTAGGAACGATGAAAAAGCATGGTTTTGCGCGATTTATGAAAATGAACATACCTTTCCTGTAAATTGCACTCCGAATCTTGAATCTACGTCTTGAATGAGAGCAGGTATCGGCGCATATTGGACCCACTATGGACAAAGACCTCCACTCTATACAGCAGGCGCGCACACTCCTCAGACAAAGTCGAGCTGCTTTCGATGCGTACCATCACTTTTCTCAAGAAAAAGTGGACAGAATCGTACGAGATATGGTCCGGGCCGGCGTGGAAGCCTCGGAACGCCTAGCCAAAATGGCGTTGGAAGAAACGGGGTTTGGGCGATTAGAAAGTAAAATCCAAAAAAACCTCTTTGCTACCCGGACGCTTTCGGAGCGAATGGCAGGCATGAAAACATGCGGTATCATTAATACCACAGAAAATGATTCGATTTGGGAAATCGCTGCTCCCATGGGAGTCGTTGCCGGACTGGTCCCCTCGACCAATCCTACTTCAACGGCTATGTATAAAGCGATCATCGCGGCTAAGGCGCGGTGTGGAATGGTATTAAGTCCCCATCCAAGAGCCAAAAAAAGTACACTGGAGGCGCTTCGGGTCGTGGCCACTGCAGCCTATCGTGCTGGTGCACCCGAAGGGTTATTCGGATGTATGTCTGACCCATCCATTGAAGGAACCAACGCGTTACTCGAAGACCCCGATACCGATTTAATTTTGGCAACGGGTGGCTCAGCAATGGTTAAAGCAGCTTACTCGAAAGGAAAACCAGCCTACGGCGTAGGCTCCGGAAACGTACCCGTGTACGTAGACCGCTCTGCTGATCTTAACAAGGCGGCCGCCGACATTATGTACGGAGTGTCGTTCGACTGGGGTACACTTTGCTCCACGGAACGGAGTATTGTAGCCGATACCCCTTCGTTACCCCGCCTTAAAAAAGCACTTATTGCAGAGGGAGCGTATTTCGTTGAAGACGAACATAAGGAAGCGCTACGACAAGCCGTGGCTCCAGATGGTCGTCTCAACATCAAACAAGTCGGACAATCTCCCGCTAAAATTGCTGCTTTAGCTGGATTCAGCGTTCCAGAAGGTACCCGAGGACTCATTGTTGAGGTTTCTCAGGTTGGTAAAGAGGAGCCTTTGTCAATGGAAACGTTGTCCCCCATTCTGTCCCTTTATACTGCCGACGGATGGGAGGCCGGATGTGCCCGATGCAAAGAAATCCTCGCATTCGGAGGTATTGGTCATACACTGGCACTTCATGCGGGTACTGAAAAGGTTATTAAGGCCTTCGCCCTTGAAAAACCGGCCATGCGAATTGTTGTCAACTCAGTCGCTGCCCTTGGGTCCGTAGGCTATACCACCGCATTATTTCCAGCCATGACTCTTGGACCCGGAACCATTGGAGGTTCTATTACCAGTGACAATATCTCTCCTCTTCACCTCGTAAATATCAAACGGGTGGCTATGGAGGTAAATCCTGTGAACCCAGGAAAAAAGAAAATAGATGCCACTCCGATGCGTACTCCTGTACCTACTCGCACAACCTCACCCTTATCTTTGGATGGAAGGCCGTCGAAGCCCTGGATGGACGAAATCGATGCCCGTATACGTATGAAGGCTGGAAACCAGCCGTCGGGGCCTAAGAATCGTCGTCCACTACCGGCAAAAGCTGCAGCACCGAAGCCAGAGCCCACACCAAATAAAAAACCAGACCTGTCAAACGCTGAAATTGACCGGATTGCGTCCCGATTTCGTAAGAAGTAGTACCTACATTTCAAGAGAAGACACTTCCCCACGATCTTCGCGAATCGAAATTGACTCAGAGAGCCATTTAAAGGTATATTTTCTAATCTGAGCATTTGTACACAGTGAAAAGAACAAGGATTGCCGAATGGCCTCTACAAGCGACTTCCGGAACGGTTTTACAATGTCATGGAATAATGGCATTTGGACAATCATAGAGTTCCAACACGTAAAACCTGGCAAGGGTGGGGCATTTGTGCGCACCAAGTTGAAAAACGTCGCCAATGGAAAGGTGGTAGACAACACGTTCCGTGCTGGTGAAAAAGTGGATCAGGTTCGTGTCGAAAGAAGGGGCCATCAATTCCTATATCAGGATGACTTGGGACTTCACTTCATGAATACGGACACCTACGAGCAAGTCAATCTTCCTTTGGACGCTGTAGCTGGTCGTGAATACATCAAGGAAGGGGCCACCATCGACATCATCATGCATGCCGAAACGGATCAGGCTCTTACCACAGAAATCCCCCTTGCAGTCGAATTGCTGGTAACCCAGTGCGATCCCGGACTGAAAGGAGACACGGCAACGGGTGCAACCAAGCCCGCAACCGTGGAAAGCGGTGCCACGATTTACGTCCCTCTCTTCATTAATGAGGGAGACGTGATCAAGGTAAATACCGATAAAGGCGACTATGTTACCCGTATTAGCGCCGCTTGATTTGAACTAAAAGCTTCGTATCGAAGCGAGAGGAAACACTATGGATCTCGATCATCTGAGAGAGATACTCGATCTGGTTGCAGAAGCAGACGTGTCGGAAGTTGAAATTGAGGAAGAGGATCTTCGGGTCGTTATCCGAAAACATGCCCCTGTTGCGGCCATGCCTCCGCAGGTGACGTACACCACGGCACCAACCGTTGCCGCAGCGCCAGGCGCTCCGGCCGCTGCCGAGCCCGCAACACCAGCTGCTGCATCCGCTCCAACTGGAACCGAAGTGCATGCGCCCATCGTAGGCACCTATTACGCAGCTTCCTCGCCTGATTCCGATCCCTTCATTAAAGTGGGTGATCGCGTTTCAACCGGAGATGTTCTTTGCATCATCGAAGCGATGAAGCTGATGAACGAAATTGAGAGTGAAGTCTCAGGTACGGTCGTCCAGATTCTCGTTGAAAATGGTACGCCAGTCGAATTTGATCAACCCTTATTCATCATCGATCCCAGCTGATTAGGGACAAATCCACGAGTTCGTGATAAATAAAGTACTGATCGCAAATAGGGGCGAAATCGCTCTACGCGTCATCCGGACCTGTCACGAGATGGGGCTAAAAACGGTGGCTGTGTATTCCACGGCAGACCGGGACTCTTTACACGTACGGTTTGCTGATGAAGCCGTTTGTATCGGCCCACCAGCGGGAAAAGATTCCTACCTGAGATTTGACCGAATCATTGCAGCTGCAGAGGTAACTGGGGCGGACGCGATCCATCCTGGTTACGGTTTTCTTGCTGAAAACGCTGACTTTTCGGCCATCTGCCAAGACCATGATATCAAGTTTATCGGACCAGCTCCAGAAACTATTCGCCTGATGGGAGACAAGAGCTTAGCTAAGGACACGATGTCTGCAGCTGGCGTGCCAGTCGTTCCCGGATCCGACGGTGTGGTCAGTAGCGCCCAAGAAGGTGCACGGATAGCTGAAGAGATTGGATACCCCGTAATCGTCAAGGCTAGCGCTGGCGGTGGTGGACGCGGAATGCGGATGGTTGAGAAGCCGAAAGATTTTGTTTCTCTCTTCAACACAGCTAGCAACGAAGCACTGGCAGGCTTTGGAAGTGGTGAGTGCTACGTAGAAAAGTTCGTCTCTGGCCCTCGCCATGTGGAGATTCAATTACTAGGAGACGGCAAAGGTAATGTGCTTTCGTTCGGTGAACGGGAGTGCTCCATCCAGCGCCGACATCAAAAACTATTGGAAGAGTCTCCTTCTCCAGTGGTCTCTGCCGAATTAAGGGCGCAAATGAGTGATGCGGCCATAAAGGGTGCTAAGGCAGTGAATTACGAAGGAGCCGCGACGGTTGAGTTTTTGCTAGACGACCAAGGCAACTTCTATTTCATGGAAATGAATACCCGAATCCAGGTTGAACATCCTGTTACGGAAGAAGTCGCTGATTGCGATTTAGTGGAATACCAAATTAGAGTTGCTCAAGGCGAGGGCATTTCCGAACGGGAAATAAAGCTAGAAGGGCACGCCATTGAATGCCGAATCAATGCAGAGAATCCATTCAAAAACTTCTCCCCTTCCCCTGGTACGATCACAGCATTTCATCCTCCAGGAGGGCATGGTGTCCGAGTAGACACTCACGTTTATACTGGGTATAAAATCCCTCCTCACTACGATTCGATGATTGCTAAGCTCATTGTGCGCGCTCGCACGCGAGAGTTGGCTATCCAAAAAATGATCCGTGCCTTAGACGAGTTTGTCGTTGAAGGTGTACACACTACTATTCCGTTTCATCAGCAGTTGCTGAGAGACGACCGTTTCCGCCGGGGAGAGTTCGACACGCGCTTCCTGGAATCATTCACGCTTGAAGAAAAGAACGATGAACTTTCCTGACGACCTGTACTACACGAAAGATCACGAATGGCTGAAAGTCGAGGGTTCGGAAGGAACCATCGGAATTACAGACTTCGCCCAATCAGAATTAGGTGATATCGTTTATGTAGATGTGGAGTCTCTTGACGATCACGTCGAACAAGACGGTGTTTTTGGTAGCGTGGAGGCAGTCAAAACTGTTTCAGACCTTTTTATGCCACTCGCCGGAAAGGTTACCGCATTCAATGAAGACCTCGAAGACAATCCAGAATCTGTTAACGATGATCCTTACGGCGCTGGCTGGTTGATCAAAATTACGCTGGATGACCCTTCACAGGTAGCTGAACTCCTTTCTGCAGCAGACTATGCCGCAATGGTCGGCCACTAAACTTTTAGCACATGCATCAACGTATCGTCATTCTGGATTTCGGGTCGCAGTTCACCCAATTGATTGCGAGACGAATTCGGGAGGCTGGGGTTTATTCAGAAATTTATCCTTGCACCGCACCTGCCGCGGACATTGCTGCATTGCATCCGAACGGCATCATTCTTTCGGGCGGGCCTTCCTCCGTTTATGACGAAGGTGCACCGCAACTACATGCCGGATTGCTCGATCTTACGCTAGAAGATGGCTCACCCGTCCCTATTCTGGGAATTTGCTACGGGCTCCAGGCAATGGCCCATTCACTTGGAGGAGAAGTCCAACCCGCATCTAAAAGAGAATTTGGTCGCGCGGGTATTCAAGTGGACAGTAATACCCGCTTGTTTGAGGGCATTCCAGAGGGATCCAATGTTTGGATGAGTCACGGCGACCATATGACCCGTCTGCCGGATGGGTTTGAAGTTATTGCCCATACATCGAACGCGCCGATAGCGGCAGTTCGGTCTACCGAACTGCCGCATTATGGAGTGCAGTTCCATCCAGAAGTTCACCATTCCGAATACGGAAAGCAGATCCTAGAGAACTTTGCTCTCAAGATCTGTGCCTGCTCAGGAGATTGGTCAGCCGCATCATTTATTGATGAGAAAAAAGAGGAAATCCGAAAGGAAGTGGGCGATGACCACGTCATCCTAGGACTTTCCGGCGGAGTGGATTCCTCAGTCGCCGCCGTGTTGCTAAACGAAGCAATTGGAGACCAGCTAACCTGCATTTTTGTAAACAATGGTCTCCTTAGAAAAGGCGAGTGGGAGCAAGTTCAGAATACCTTTCGGGATCACTACAGTCTCCGCTTGAAAGCGATTGATGCCAGCGATCTTTTTCTAGACCGACTCGAAGGTGTGGTCGATCCTGAAGAAAAACGAGTCATCATTGGTAATACGTTCGTCGAAGTCTTTGAGCAAGGGAAACACGAAATCGTGGACGAACTCAGTACCAAACCAAAATTCCTGGCTCAAGGCACACTTTATCCGGACGTAATTGAAAGCATCTCTTTCAAAGGTCCTTCGGCAACCATCAAAACCCATCATAATGTGGGTGGCTTACCAGAAGAAATGGAATTTGAAGTCATCGAGCCCTTTCGTGAGCTGTTCAAAGATGAAGTAAGGGCCATTGGCCGCATCCTGAACGTTCCAGAAAGCATTGTGGGACGTCATCCTTTCCCTGGTCCCGGTCTTGGCATTCGTGTTATCGGCCCTGTAACTCGGGAAGACGTTGCCATTCTGCAAGAAGCTGATCACATTTTCATCTCGGAGTTGCACAACTTCGGGTTGTATGACGAAGTGTGGCAAGCATTTGCCGTCCTTCTGCCTGTACAAACAGTGGGGGTGATGGGTGATGAGCGCACGTATGAAAACGTGTGTGCCCTCCGGGCTGTATCGAGCGTAGATGGTATGACGGCAGACT
>DKOG01000104.1 GCA_002469915.1 Bacteroidetes bacterium UBA7368 | reverse complement strand
TTGCAGCAAATGGGCCAGCAACAGCAGCAAATCAATCAGCAGATTCAACAGCTTCTGAATGACATGCAAGGCAGTCGACTCACTTCCGATATGATGGAGCGTTTGCGCCAACTGGGAAGCCAGCAGGAGAAAATGCGGGGGGATCTTCGAAAAATGAATAGGGAGAAAGGCGCTCGTAATAAGGTGCTGGGAGATTTGAATCGTATTGCAGACCAGATGATGGAGAGTATCGAGGAGCTACAGCAAAACCGAGTCTCCCGACGTACCGTGCAGCGTCAGAATCAAATTCTCACCCGATTACTTGAAGCATCAAGGTCCCTTGAGAAGCGCGGAGAAGAGAAGAAGCGTAAAGGCAAAACCGCTGAAGAAATTCTGAGGCAAAGCCCCGCAGATTTGCAGCCTTCTGAGCAAATGGAACGGTTGCGCCGAGACCTTATTAGAGCTCTAGAAACAGGCTACTCTTCGGATTACGAATCTTTGATTAGACGGTACTTCGAAATGCTTCAAACAGAGAGCCGGGATCAGTAGACACGATCTCAAATGAAGCGTGCGCGCGTTTCCGGTGTTGGCATCCGGCAAACATCCTGCTTCCCGAACCACTTGTACCTATTTCTGGCGATCCAGTTATATACTGGATTCCTTATGATTTCGGGGATAATGATAAACCCATACATCAACGGCCAAGCTCCGCTTAGCCTACGTGCCACACGTAACGCAGCCGTTGAATTCGTGTAGACCACGCCGCCTTCTAACAAAACAATAGAATCCAGGTAGTCTCCCGATAGGTTGTAGTTCTTCAGTAAAGCCATTCCCTCATCAGATTGAAGCGCACCGAACTTAAAATGGCGTTTCAGATCCCGATCGAGAATAAAATTGACGCTAGCGTTGCACAGATTGCACACTCCATCAAATAGTATGACTGCTGACTCTGAATGCACCGGAATAATAGGATTTATGAGGTTTCGGCATTGAGTTGCCCGAAACGGATTGGCGTTACAAAGGCTTCAAAAGCTACACAAAATCCTCACTACCTACACATATTGCCGAAACTTGACGCTTCTAGTCTTGAAAAAACAATGACATATTGGTAAATTAAGGGTTCTGTCAATTTTTGAAGATTGCGATTCGAGTCGCGTCCTTGAGGATGGCCAGTACCCACCGACCGGGAAAAGAGGTGATTGGCGTGCGCATTTTGACCAGTTCAGAATGGCAATCCGCCCTCTCGCACCGTGTCATAAAGATGTTTCTCCCGTCAACAAAGTGACACAGAAATGGCCGACGCGATGAGGATTCTGTTTATTTCCGGAGAAGTCTCCCCTTTTTCCGACACTAGCGAAGCAGCTGGGCTTGTTCGTTCTCTCCCAGAGGCATTGCATGAATCCGGTCGATTTGAGACCCGAATCATGATGCCCCGTTACGGGACAGTGAGTGAACGCAAAAACAGGCTTCACGAAGTCATTCGACTTTCAGGCAGTGAGATCACGCTGGGAGATCGAACGGAAATGCTGCGTGTCAAAGTAGCTTCAATTCCTGGTATTCGTCTCCAGGTCTATTTCATGGACAATGACTACTACTTCAAGCGGAAAGGCATCTTTGCTGACCGCCAAGGCGTCATGTTCGAAGACAACCTTCAACGTTCGGCATTTTACGCCCGCAGCGTGATCCGTACTATTCGCAATCTAGGTTGGAAGCCGGATTTAGTGCACTCATTCGGATGGTTAAGTGGACTCGTCCCATACGTTCTGCGTACCGAGTTCAACGAAGATGACCTATTTAAGGAAGCTAAAATCGTCTATACACCCGAAGAGGTTGATTTCGACACCCGCTTTGAGCAGGCCTCGTTTGATCATCTAACGATGGCTCCTCACGATGACTTAATTGGTGGTTCACCTGTTGAGGCTGGAATATGCTTCGCTGATGCGACCATCCTACCTCCTTCGATGGCCAGTTCCTCTCAGGCCTCTTTCTCTGGCGTGGCTGAAACTGAAATGGATGAGGCTGTAGCGGTGTACGAAAAGGTTCTGGCTGGAATTCCTGCCTGATTGACTTTTCAAGAAGACGTTGATTTCTACCCTACATGGAAGAAACAACTGGATTGAAGGAGGCATACACCTACGCTATATCTATCGGAGCTAAGCTCCGTTGGTTCAACTCTGCACGGAACACACTACAATTTTCGTTTTGGTACACTTCAATCGAAGCGTTGGTATACGAAATGTGGCTCGGGTCCCGTTGAGAGAAGAAAACGGTAAATACAATCAGATCTAAACCTACGGTCCACGACCAGGCCAGTCATACAACGCGAGACGGAATGCCCGGCAAATCACTTCTACGCTCTTCTTTTCTAGGGCTTATCGCTATCGTATTTCTGCTTGCAGGATGCGATGATCCATCAACGGTTGGTATGGGACTTGTTGAATCCCAAGCGGGAGACCCGGAAGTTTCTACGCTAAGCGCAACGTTATCCAACTCCGATGGTCTAGCTGATATGACCGGTGGCACACAACAGTCGGGAGCATTTAGAGCCCTTTTTGGGCAAGTTGATGACCCAGTCGCTGGACCATTTTCAATGACGGGTGTAATGGATTTTGTCCCAGGTTCGGATGTTGATACCGCTTTCAAGGTTACATCTGTTGAATTTGCCGAGCTCCTTTTGAATCTAGATTACGTCTATGGAGATACCACCCTCGATTTGACATTGAATGTCTATGAAGTGGACCAAGCGTGGGACGCGGTGAATGCCAGAGCAGACACCTTTATTGTGGCCCGATCGCTGGTAACGACCGTTACTTTCACCCCAGAGCCAGGAATGATTCGAATTGAACTTCCAACGGAATGGGTAAATGATCACGATGCAGATTTGAGAAGCGATTCGTTCGCGGATGAATTCCATGGCTTTTCGTTCCAAGTATCGGACGGAAATGCCATCGGTGGTATTCACTTAAGCTCCTCTGAATTGAGAGCTTCATCCGTACCTGGAGACACCGTTGGGTTTCCTCTGTCCAAGGTCCTGTCTACCTCTTCCCTTCAAGATGGTCCGCAGAACAGCGACTTGTTTGTGTTAAGAGATGGAGCTGCAGAAGCTGCTTCCCTGAACATCCCTATTGATCCAGACTTGTTTGGACAAGCTGCTATACACAGATCTATTCTTCGTTTGGACGTAGATGACCTCACCGGATTGTATCCAGTTGGATTTAATCGCCCGGGGCTGGCAGAGGTCGGCCTTAGAGCAGTCGCTGAAGACAATGAAACGCGTTTGGATGTGCTTGAAGTAGCCGTTACGGAAGATGGCCCGCTGTCGTTCGAATCAGATGCTCTGGCCAATATTTTGCAAAGCGCCAATCTGGGTAATTCTGGATTGGATCGGTTTGAGCTTTACATACCCAACGAGTCTAGCACCGTGGACTTCGTTGCTATCAGATCAGGAACGCCCCAGAACATGGGCCCTCGCGCGATCATCACATTTACCCCTCTGAACCGATGATCACATCCACTCTAAACGTGCACTTTCACAAAGGTATGCGAATCATAACCGTGGGCTTACTGGCCTTGGTCACATTAGTAGGCCTACCTAAAGCTACTAGTGCTCAAAGCCAGAATGACGGATCCATTTATTCACGATTTGGCCTTGGGGAGCGAGTCTCCTTTTACTCGTCTAAAAGCCAGGCTATGGGTGGTGGCGGTTATGCTTTATCCTCGTCGCAATACGCAAACTTCGCGAACCCTGCTTCTCTTAGTGATCAGTTCCTCACTCGCTTTGCCGGCGGATTCACCTACCAGAGCATTAATGCTCAAGCAGATGGTCAGCCTCAGGGTACGCTTGCTTCTGGCACCCTGAGCGGAGTAAGCCTCAGCTTTCCTCTGCGCGCCAACAGGACTGGAATGGGTCTATCATTGACCCCATACACGAGTGTCAGCTACAGAGTAGACACAGAATCCTCCGTGGTGAGTGATCCTGAAGGAGGAGTCAGTATTCCTCTAATTACGAGTTTCAAAGGGAATGGCGGCCTTTACCGCTTCTCGACGGGTATCGGCCACCGCTTAACCGATGCATTAACGGTCGGAGCCAGTAGTGAGCTTATTTTTGGGATTCTAGAAGAGAACCAACAGACCTTGTTTAATGATCTGTCGTTTGTTGATCGTTCAGTCAGCAAGGCCACCAGAATGCATGGACTTACCGCAAAAGCCGGTTTCAAGTTTGTCGTTCCAGGAATGCCGGACGGAAAGGGCTTAGTTATCGGAGGGACCATCAGACTTCCAAAAATGATGACCGCCACTAGAAGTCAGGCGTTAGTTGACAAATTAGACCGAGATACGCTGGGTACTGTTATCAAAGGAGATATTAAACTCCCTCTCGAGTTGGGCTTTGGCGTTGCATTTCAGCCTGATCCTAGATGGACCCTCATTGCAGACGTAAGCTTTGAAGGCTGGTCAGAATTTGAGAGCGACTTTGATCTTCCGGGCTATTCAACGTCGGGAACTTCGAATGTCTCTAATGGAACTCGAATCTCTGCTGGTGCTGAATATTGGCCAGCAGCACGGCGTCCTTTCGCTCCCTGGTCCTCAAAAATTGCATATCGTATCGGATTCTATACGGATCAGTCCTATATCTCACCCAATGTGGATGAGAATATTGGTTCTATTGGTATAACGGGGGGCCTTAGCCTGCCGTCACTCGTACCCGGCACGACAATTGATATGAACATAGACGTAGGCAGACGAGGAACGACCTCGAATGGCCTCGTCCGTGATCGTTACATCCGATTCGGACTCAACATAAACTTTGGTGAACGTTGGTTCGAACGCTTGCCTCTGGGCTAGATTCATAGGGATCTTCCAGAACATATCAGGAAATTAAAGGCATCGGAACGCAACCAAATGCCGTTACAAACCTGCAAAACCAAGATTAACATGCTTTTACGGCTATCAAATACGGCTCCTACCTTCAGCTTGGCCCTCCTTCTTGCGGCTGTTATTGGTGCACTTTCACCATCACAAGAGGCCTTCGCTCAGGTTGAATGCAACGAAGACGACGTTGCCATGCACTACAGTCTCTATTACGAGGATTTCAAAAACGACAGTTTTGATTCCGCTATGGACGACCTTCAGTGGATTCTTACCTGCGCACCAGGTTTTCCTACCAATTCAGATCGCAACTTCCGTCGCCTCATTCTGGCGTACGAAGGTCTGGGTATGAACTCAGATGATCCTGACATTCGTCGTGCCTATTTGGATAGCGCAGTCGTGGCACACGACAATTCGCCCGCACTCTTAGAGGCAGCCGGACTTGAAGTAGATGCCTTCCAGTGGGTTTTCAATAAAGGTCGCTTTATCCAGTCTCACAACGCAGAACTGCCTGACTTGCAAACACAAGTGGGTGGAATCTACCGTGAAGCCTATGAGCTAGATCATGCCAAAGTCCAGAACTATTACATCAATTACATCATTTTGGACTTGGTCAATAAAGACAATAAGGCCGATGCAGTTGATTTTATGGATCAGGTTGAGTCTGACTTTGGAAGCGATCAGGAAATCATGGCGACATTAGAAGGATGGCGCGGACAGCTTTTCACCTCCCCAGACGAGCGTATTGCATTCCTTGAGAGTCAGGTAGAGAAAAAGCCAGAAGATAACGACATGAAAGCTGAACTTTTGCAGCTTTACATGGACGAAGGGTACCGTGACATGGCCTATGAAATGGCAGAGACCGTCATGGCTACACAACCTACCTCCCGCTTGTACCGTATGGTTGGAAAGATGCGCCTCGATGATGGTGATACAGATGAGGCTATCCGCTTGTACAATGAGTCGCTAGAAATGGACGGAGGCCCTGAAGCGGCTCGTGAGGTGTACTTCAACATTGGAATTGCGCACCAGCAAGACGGCCGACTAGCGAGTGCACGTTCGCAGTTTAATCGCTCTTATCAGGCTGATCCCACCTACGTTCAGGCTCTTATCGCTATTGGTGATTTGTATGTCACGTCCGTCCAGGGATGTGGATCATTTGAGCGCGAAGATCGGGCCGTTTACTGGCTAGCTGCAGATTACTTCGATCGTGCAGCTGCACGCGCTGAGATTCCTGCCATTAAAAATCAGGCTCGTCAGCGCACGGCAAGTATTCGTCGCTACTTCCCAACTGCAGAAGACAAGTTCTTCAAAAACTGGAATCCTGGTGATCGATACACAATCGATTACGGATGCTACACTTGGGTTGGTGAAACCACTACCGTTCGCTAAGCGAATCAAGTGTAAACAGATTTTAAGGAGGGCTGCGCGTTGCGCAGCCCTCCTTTTTTGTATCAATCATACTGAAACCGCTTCCAGAACGTCGAATACCATGCGAATAGAAGCAGCACCTATTGGCATTGGCCCCTACCCTTCCGAAATTTAGGCTTCATTCGGTACTCAAATCATCCCAATTGCTTCATGTCTCTTATTTCCGATGTCCATGCTCGCCAAATTTTTGACAGTCGCGGCAATCCTACCGTTGAAGTAGAAGTTATTACAGAAGATGGCCACTTCGGTCGCGCTGCAGTGCCCAGTGGCGCTTCAACAGGCGAGAGAGAAGCCGTTGAGTTGCGTGATGGAGATGATTCCCGCTACATGGGTAAAGGCGTTACGCGCGCTGTAGAGAACGTTAACGAGAAGATTGGTCCAGAACTGGAAGGATGGTATGTACTCGACCAAGTCGAGGTGGATCAGCATCTTATTGACATGGATGGCACAGCCAACAAAAGTGAGTTGGGCGCCAACGCAATCCTAGGCGTATCTCTAGCTGTCGCCAACGCAGCCGCTAGCGTTACAGGGCTGCCTCTCTACCGCTACATTGGTGGCGCGGGTGCTCGACAATTGCCTGTCCCCATGATGAATATCATCAATGGCGGGCGCCATGCCGATAACAGTGTCGACATGCAGGAGTTTATGATCATGCCTACGGGCGCTCCTTCTTTCAGTGAAGCCTTGCGCATGGGATCCGAAGTTTTCCATCACCTGAAAAGTGTCCTTCATGATCGAGGAATGAACACGGCTATTGGCGATGAAGGTGGGTTTGCTCCCAACCTGTCTTCCAATGAAGAAGCAATTGAAGTCATTTTGAGAGCAATTGAGTCTGCTGGATACGTTCCCGGCGATGACATTCATATCGCACTCGATCCAGCCGCA
>DKOG01000263.1 GCA_002469915.1 Bacteroidetes bacterium UBA7368 | reverse complement strand
CCCGCCGCCGCTGATGATCCCGAAGCCTCGTTTTACCAATTCGCTGGCGACATCACAACCCATTTGGTAGTTGGGATGGCTTGGATCCGTTCGTGCAGAGCCGAAAATGGACACAGCGGGACCGACTTCCGATAGGGTTTCGAAGCCTTCGACAAATTCTCCCATCACCCTAAATACACGCCATAAGTCTTTGATTCTGGCGTCTTGCCAGGCATCGTATCCGTTGGAAGAAGATTCAGGGCGGGAAATGGGAAGTCCACTCATGGTTCATTTGGGTTTATTTGAAGAGATGGGTTTATTTGAAGAGGCCAAAGATAGTTGAATGGGTTTACCACCTCCAATTCCTATCTGATCCGGTTTAAGATTGTAGTCAATCTTTTACGATTCCCTCACAAGACTGCTGGTTGGGATGATTATCTTATATCGTGTTCGATCGTCGGATTTAGTAATGAAAATCACCTAACAGCAATCCAAATTCGCCCATGAAGCTCATTATTCCCATGGCTGGACGAGGTACTCGCGTACGTCCCCATTCGCACGTCACTCCTAAGCCACTTCTTCCAGTATGCGGAAAAAGCATGGTTGAGCGTATCGTGGATACCTTTTCAGCTGTCTTACCAAGACCGATAACAGAAGCCGTTTTCGTGCTAGGACCAGACTTTGGACAAGAAGTAAGAGATTCTCTCACCGACATTTGCGAACGACATGGTGCAAAAGCCCATTTCGCTACTCAAGACGTGGCGCTTGGAACTGCCCACGCCGTGGGTTGTGCAGGAGATCACCTCGAAGGAGAGGGCATCATGGTCTTTGCAGACACCCTGTTTTACATGGATCCCGGCGTCGACCTCACCGATGCTGACGTGGTAGCCTGGGTTAAGCACGTGGAAGATCCATCCCGTTTCGGAGTAGCTGTTCGTGATGGCGACCGAATTGTTGAGCTTGTCGAGAAACCACAGGAACTGATTTCTACTGAAGCGCTGATTGGAATCTATTACTGCCGTGAGTTCAAGCAGCTACGTTCAGCCATTCAATATCTGTTTGACAATAATATTACAGGTGTTGGAGATGAGTATCAGTTGACGGATGCGTTTGACCTCATGCTCAAAGATGACAAAGTGTTCAAGACGACAACTGTTACGGAGTGGCTGGATTGTGGAACGATCGAAGCACTTTCCGAAACCACAGAA
Organism: Bacteroidetes bacterium UBA7368; assembly: GCA_002469915.1. Lineage (GTDB taxonomy): Bacteria > Bacteroidota > Rhodothermia > Rhodothermales > UBA10348 > UBA10348. The sequence continues at coordinate 7,885 of DKOG01000263.1, read as the reverse complement.
GTCATTCTACGCATGGAAAATCATTCAGCAGATATTGAAGGCATGACGATTCACAATCCGGTGTATGTCGGACCAGGTGTGACCGTTGAAGGCGGAGAAATCGGGCCCTTTGTTTCGATTGAGGCTGGATCCACTATTCGCAACTCTACCGTCTCCCATTCCATCGTATTTGGCGATGCACTCGTAGAAGACTCTGAGTTGGAAGGTTCACTAGTAGGACACCATGCCCAAGTCAAGTCTTTCGAAGGGTCACTCAATGTTGGTGATCACAGTGAAGTAAAGGGAACGCGGTAAGATGAAGCTGTTTCCCCTCGAAAGTGCAGATAAACTTGGTCTGGACATCGTTCTGGACCGACTGAAAACACACTTCCGAGGGGAGGCAACAGCTCGATCCCAGCACGATTTTCTGAATCCAGGATCCCACGAAGCCGTGCGTGCCGAACTTGGGTATGTAGACGAATTGCAGCAGTGTTTGCGATTTGATGATCCGATTCAGTTTCTAGATTTTCCAGACATTCAAGAATTTCTAGCGCGGGTTCTTCCCGAAGGTGCCGTACTGGACGCACTCGAGTTGCGCTCAATTGCCCGGGTGTTACAACTGGCAGAACGCATTGGGACCTACTTTGGCCGCCGAAAGGAGAAATATCCTCTTATTTCGGCTGAATTGATCAATCTAGTCGTTCCATCTTCTCCCGCAGACACGATTTTAGGCGCGATCGAGGATACTGGAGAGATCCGAGATTCTGCATCTCCAGAGCTAAATCGGATTCGACGAGAGCTAGTTTCTGCTCGAGGTTCCGTGCGGGCCGCGGCCATGAAAGCACTTGTTCGTGCTTCTTCTGATGGTTTTGCAGCAGATGACCAACCCACGATTCGAGCTGGCCGTGTGGTAATCCCCGTGCGAGCAGAGGCCAAGCGCAAGGTGGCAGGATTTGTTCACGATGCCTCGGCAACGGGTCAAACGGTATACATCGAGCCGGAAGCTGCGCTGCATGGCAATAACCGTGTCCGAGAATTAGAGTTAGAGGAAGTTCGAGAGATTTTTCTCATCCGAGAGCGACTTTCCTCGGCAGTCCGCTTGGTATTGCCTCACACGAGAGAAATTCGCCAGCGGTTGACGCTGTTTGATTTTAGATTGGCAAAAGCGACGCTCGGCAATGAGATGAGCGCGATTGTACCGAAAGTGGGGAACGAAGGCGTCATTCAGATTCAAGACGGCTTCAATCCGGCCTTGGTGCTCCATTTCAACAATGAAGGGAAAAAGCGTAAGGTGATTCCGTTCTCGGTAGAGCTCGGAAAAGAACATGATGTGCTCATTATTTCGGGCCCAAATGCTGGTGGAAAATCAATTACAATGAAAGGAATTGGATTGATCACCGCCATGGTGGCTATGGGGATGCCCGTGCCCGTGGATGATCGATCAAGAGTAGATGTATTTGACGCCTTGTATTCTGACATTGGCGATGAGCAGTCCCTTTCGGATGACCTGTCTACGTTTACCTCTCATCTGAAGAATCTTAGTTCGATTCTAGATAGTGCCACAGACCGGTCTCTCGTATTGATTGATGAGGCTGGCACAGGAACGGATCCGGAAGCAGGGGGAGCATTGGCCCGAGCCGTCTTGGAGCAGTTATTGATGAGCGGTGTTCGAACCGTAGTAACCACTCATTTTGGCCCTTTGAAAGTATTTGCCCACGAAACGGAGCGCGTGGCCAACGGATCAATGGTTTTCGATCAATCAGAACTTAGGCCAACGTATGAGTTTGTTTTTGGTCTTCCAGGATCATCGTACGCCACCGAGATTTCGCAGCGAGCGGGAATGCCCGATTCTGTGCTGACGAGAGCACACGAACTCATGGATGGGGGACATGCTAGTGCCGAGGCGTTGATCGCTGAATTAATGGAACGAAACAATTCCTTAGCGCAAAGCCTGGAGGAAACCGACCGAGTACGTTCCGAGCTCTCGCTTCAGCGTAATACGTTGGCCAGTCGTTTGTCTTCCATCGAGGAAGAAAAGCAGGGTATTCGGGAAAAGGCTTTAGAACAAGCTGATGCCATTGTCCGCGGTGCTAATAGGGCTATTGAGCGGACGATCCGAGAAATTAAAGAGTCTGGAGCCGACAAGGAAAAAACAAAAAGTGCTCGGGATCGCCTGAAGCGGACTGGGGAGACCCTTACAAATGAGTCAAAGCGGACCGAAAAGAAGAAGGCTACCCGCAAAAAAAGGAGGGTAGAAAAGACGACGGGTTCATCTCCCATCGGGTTGGGGGATCAGGTTCGCATGGAGAATGCGACGACCGTCGGTGAAGTGTTAGAGTTGGAGGGAAAGGATGCTTTAGTCGCTTTCGGGAGCATGCAGATGCGTTCTCCTATCGCACGCCTTGTAAAGGTGGGCGGAAAAGCCAAGCAGCAGGTTAGCGTCAAACAATCGCTTTCCGCATCGGGGGGCTTAACTGCGCATGACGTGCGTACGAGGCTAGATATTCGTGGGAAGCGGGTCGAAGAGGCCTATTCCGAAGTCGTTCCTTTTGTAGATCGAGGGATGGCAGCAGGCTTGAGCAGAATGGAGGTTGTACACGGGAAGGGTACTGGCGCATTACGTCAGATTCTACACGAAATTTTAGGGTCTATGGACGGCGTCAAAGGCTTTGAGGAGGCTCCTCTTTCGGAAGGTGGAGCGGGAGTGACCATCATCCACTTCGATTGATGGGAGCACTGGCCTTTTAAGTGCACATTTCTGTGGTTGTTTCGCCTCCGAAATAGTGGTGAACCTTCAGAAACAGGATGTTTTAGATAAATCGGGTGAATAGGCGCGTTTCTTGCTACTTTCTCTAGTAAGGCTCGACTGCAATCACCTTACAAAACCGCTTTTGTTCACTTTTATCGACAGCTTTCTTCATCCTTGATTAAGCGCATCCTTATAGTATTCTGTTTGATGATCTCATTTGGTGTGAGATCGGTGGAAGCCCAGACTGGGGACATCGTTTTGTCCCAGATTAAATCGGCTATCCTTTCAGCTGATGCAGCTGGACTCGCGGATCAAACGTTGTATTCCGTTGAGATCGGGCTATTTGGCGTCGGACGGTATTACTCCAAAGGCCAAGCCACTCTGTTGCTCAAGAGCTTTTTTAGCGACTTTCCTCCGGAAGACTTCAGTGTTACAGGTTCAACTCGTACCCCTGGAGCTTGGTTTGTTGAGGGGAAATACCTTTCTAAATCAGCTGAAAAGCCCATTAGAATATATATTCGGTTGAGGGTTAGTGACGGCACCTGGAAAGTTCGCGAGTTTCTAGTAGAAGAATCGGATGGGTAAGATGTCCGAACGATCCCCTTTTTCCGTATGGACATCTACCGCAGTTCGCGTTAGTGGTTTACTTGCGCTCATGTTGGTTCTCACATGGGCGATTGGAAAATGGGATGTGGATCGCATTGAACACTCCTATGAAGAGATGATTTCATCTCGCGAAGTAGAGGCGGTCAAGCAGATTCAAGAGGATCTGTCACGGGTATTTCGGGAAATGAGTAGATCAGCCAAAGCAATGGCCTCGACTCCTGAGTTGATTTCTAGCTTTAGATTTCGCGAATCTGAGGCAGGTTCAAGAGAAAAAGTGGTTCGCGCCACTTCGACATTCGAGATTGAGAACCGAGGTTTTGTTGAAGTCTATGATCACGCCCCAGTTCTGCTAGCTTGGAACGGTCCGGTATTTCCGATAGATGATGGGGTAAATGCGAGTGGATTCATGTCTGAATCCCTCGAAGGGGTTGTTCGCGATGGAGCAGAACGAACAGCATTGGTTGTCTGGGAACCTATTCGTGACGGAACTCAGATATTAGGTGCGCTAAGACTGGGCACTATGGTCGAAGTGTTCATGCCCATAAGAAACGATTATCTGCGGGATTATACCTGGGGAGAAACGTGGACTAGAAAACTGGGGTTTCCGGTTGAATTTGAGTTCGGGTCTAGTTCAACAAAAGCGGAAGAGGGATTTCATTCGTTAGTTTCACCGTTAGGAAAGCAGGTCGGACGGGTACTTGTTTCCCCAGCCAGTGCGTTAGACCTAACAGAGGAAAGAGCCGGGGTGTACAGGGACATCATGGCATTCTGGCTGGCGCTATTACTTGGCTGGATCATTACGCTAGCCACGCGAAAATTATGGATATCGGCTGGAGCGACATCAGATCCATTTGCACGCATCAAAATGGCGCACTTAGGAGGCTATTTCCTTCTCCTAGCCGGTGCGAGATGGGTCTTGCTTTGGGCCCATATTCCGTCTCGATGGCAAACAGGAAAAGCGCCCTTAGCTCCACTGTTTGATCCTCAGCACTTGGCCTCTGTATTCGGGATGGGATCTCTGAGAACGATAGGAGATCTGTTCATTACATCCGTGTTTTTAATGTTGGCGGGTTTGGTCTTTTTACGGCTCACTGCAGCCGTCAGAGAACGAGCAATAAACTCTCTTCATTTTGACTCCACGGAAAGCTTCACGCGTCGAATGGGAATAGCCATTGGGATTCACCAGTTGATTGCCATTGGTATCGCATGGTTTACCTATTCTGTTGCCTCACATGCGGTTATGGACAGTACCTTGGATCTGTTCGCCCGATCCGGTCTGCTCCCTGATCGGCTTACATTGGTCGTTTTTTCAGCTCTGCTACTGGTCGTGTTTTTTGCCATTCTCATGGGCGGAAGATTGGTCTGGGTTCTGACCGATTGGTTACGCTTGGATTTATCCCGACTGCCTGGGAAAGCGAAACTCATGGTCTGGTTTTTGACGTCGACGATTTTCGTCTCATGGCTGTTTTCCGTGAGTTTTTCAGATGTCCCTTGGCAAGTGTTTTTGGGAACGACCTTCGCCCTTGTACTTGCCGCTGCCGTTAGCCCCATCCAGCCTGCAAGAAGCTCTCCTATTGTTTCTTTACGGCACTTCGTTCCCATCATTTTGGGGGTTTCACTGATCTTGTTTCCGATGCTCGAAATGAGCGAGGATGCGAAGGTGCGCATACGGATGTTAGATGCAGCTGAATCTTTTCAGGAGGATAAAGATGCGCGGGTAATGTTCGCCTTAGCTCAGGTATTGGACGCATCGGCGAGTACAGATTTTGCCCGAGAGTTTGTTGAGCTTGAAAGCCTTGATGAAGTCGAGCGCAGATTCAGGTTGGACTCTTTAGCCGAGGAGTCTACGCGTGGATTCCTTTTAACAGCACTTGCTAGCTACGATGTAACGATTACGCTGCATGAACCAACGGGCAGGGTTCTCGGGCGATATTCAAACCGCGTACGCCGGATGCCGCGAGCAACAAGAGATGCGGCGGACCGATCAGAGTTTGAGTTGTTCGGAGCCATGTACAGTGAATTCGGCTCAAGCGGAAGTATGATCGAGAAGCTGACAGGCATGGCAGATCAAAACCGATTCCGGTATGCGGGTTTTCAAGGCGATCCGTCAGGTCTTCCTCTGTATGTGCTCGTACGCGCCGAACAACGGTCTCTTTCCGAATCTGCGAGTACGCCATTTCCAAAGGTGCTTACGCCAGCTGGATATTATGGGGATCGGTACACGGACTTTTCGATTGCCGAGTTTAGAGACGGGGTTTTGGTTCGAAGCCAGGGGCAAAGTTTTGGAAAGTCTTTTCTGGATCCCAACATATTGGACCAACTTCGTGGTGACCCGGAATTATGGATCAGCGAGCGGATTCGAGATCGGGACTACAACACACTTTACAACTTGATAGAATCTCCCGTTCAGCGGGCCGGATCGACGGTTATCGCCATTCGGCGAAGAACCACCAATTTTTTTGATCAGTTATATCACTTATTGCGAGTCGTAGTGGCTGGCCTTTTTCTAGCCGGGCCGGTTTATTTCGGTGGATCGATTTGGAGGCTGAAGAAGAAGGGTCGTGCTACAAACCAGCCCAAACGATTTAGGGACCGTGTATTGAACGCCTTTTTCTCGGTCGGAATTGTCACGGTCTTAGCCATGGGATTTGTTGGACTGGAGGTGGTTACCGGTGAGACCGATCGTGCGATAGAATCTTGGCTGAAACAGCACTTGGAGCGGGTAGAGGAAACGCTCTTACTGGAGGCCAAAGGCGAAGAGTTGCCCTATCGGGTGTTGGATCGCATTAGTGTGGACTCGCTCTCGGCTCATGTCGGGCTCGATCTAATTGTCTATCACTTTACGGAAGTGGATCAGGCTAGTCGCCCCGAACTAATTCGAGATCGTTTAATTGAAAAGAGGCTTCCCTTAGCTGCATATGAGGCCCTTTTCTTTGATGGGTTCAAGTTTGTGAGCGTGGATGAAGAGCTTGGATCGTTCGCCTATACTGCGGGCTATCGATCACTGACCGATGAGAGGGGAACACCGCATTATGTGGTCTCTATCCCGACGCTCCCAGAACAAGAGCGCATCGAGGAAGAACGGGCTCGCACGATTGCCTACTTGTTCGGAGCCCTGCTATTGCTGGTCCTCGTCGTGATGGTCACTGCATCTTTGCTTGCTAACGCACTGACTAGACCCATCGTCCAGCTAAGAGCTGGTTTACAATCGGTTGCAGCGGGTCATTTTGAGCATATTGCGGATGTGGATTCGCAAGACGAGATCGCGGATTTGGTTGACTCATTTAACACGATGCAGGATCAATTGGAAGAGAGTCAACAATTGGTAGGTGAACAACAGCGGCAACTGGCTTGGAGAGAGATGGCTCGGCAGGTTGCGCATGAAATCAAGAATCCGCTGACTCCCATGAAATTATCCATTCAACATCTGCGCGCTGCTTTTGGCCGCAGGAGTGAAGATGGATCGGACGATGAGAAGTTTGCCCGCAAATTTAGCCAGACAACGATTACGCTTATTGAACAAGTAGATGCCCTTGCACGGATTGCCAATGAGTTCTCATCCTTCGGACGGATGCCTACTCATATTCGAGAAGAAGTAGATCTACACCGGGTCATTTCTGAAGCGGTTGAGTTGATGCAAGCAGAAGAAAACGTCTCCATTAGTTTGCGTTTGGATGCTAGCGAAGCCTTGGTTCATGGAGATCGGGAAGCATTGAGACGCGTGTATATCAATTTTTTGAAAAACGCGATTCAGGCCGTGCCCGAGGAGCGTTCGGCCGTAATCGAGGTCTCGACCGCTATAATGCGTAATGAGAAAGGACCTTTTATTGAAAGTCGGGTTCGAGACAACGGCAATGGGATTGCTCGTAATCTGTGGGATCGCATATTCGTGCCCAGCTTCTCGACCAAAACGAGTGGAACGGGCCTCGGACTGGCAATAGCCAAGAAGACCGTCGAGAATATGGATGGAGAAATTGGATTTGATACCCGCTTGGATGAGGGCACTACCTTTTGGATTAAAGTCCCCTTGGTTTAAAAGACAAATTGAATGACCTCTTCATTCGCGGTATCTTAGGTGATCAAAACAAATCTGTGATTCGAATGCAGGGTCCGATTCCGGACGTCGATCAGGCTGATGACGGTCAACAAAACGTACCTGACTTAATTGTCCCGCCATTTTCGGTGACATGCAGAGAACAGTCTAGCAAGCGGTGGGAGGCTTCGTTTCAACACCCCTTCGTACAATCGCTGGTAGATGGTTCGCTCCCAGAAGAGCGATTCCGATTCTACCAGATGCAGGATGCGCGTTATTTGGAGGCCTACGCGGACGTTTGTTCTATTATATCCACACGGATTAGCGATCCAGATATCAAATTATGGTTCATTGAGGGCGCACGTATGGCGCTAGTGGTGGAAAAGGAGTTGCACAGCGAATACGGTAAACAGTTGGGCTATTCGCCTTCAGATGTCGCTGCACTGGAGTTATCTCCCAGTAACCGAGCCTATCAAAATCACATGTTGGCTGCAGCAACCAACGGATCGTTGCTCGAG
>DKOG01000268.1 GCA_002469915.1 Bacteroidetes bacterium UBA7368 | reverse complement strand
CCTGAAGTATTGTTCAAGAACCTAGGGGATGGCACATTCATCGATGTCGCAGAAGAGGTCGGAATACGTATAGATGCTGCTGAAATTGATACGGTAGAAACGGCAACACCATTGTGGTGGGACTATGATCTAGATGGAGACCTTGATTTATACATTAGTTCGTGGAATCGAGAGAACAGGTTTTATGCGAACAATGGAGACGGTACTTTTGCCAACATCACAGCTACGACCGGCATGAGTGAACCGGACAGATCGCTCATGGCTCTTCCCTCCGATTACAATCAGGACGGCCTTCCTGATCTGTACGTCATCAATGATTTCACCAGAAACGAAAACGGTACTCCCCAACCAGGTGTGAATCATCTCTATTTGGCCAATGGTGATGGGACCTTCCGGGACGCAACTGTGGAGTACGGTCTAGAAATGCCTGGAAACGGTATGGGCGCCACACTCGGAGACTTCAACAATGACGGCTATTTCGAGATTTTCCTCACCAATATCTCGACTCTACCTAATCAACCGAATCCCCTCTACCAAGGAGGTCCCACACCGCCTTTTCCAAATATCGGCTCAGATTTAGGTGTAGGGTTTACGGATTGGGGATGGGGAACGGAGTTTTTTGACGCAGACCATGATGGAGACATAGATCTTTTCGTCGTCAACGGCTTTTTTCCATTCGAGAATAATACACCCAATTATTATTTCGAAAATACTCTCTTCCCTCTCGGGACAGCTGGTTTCGTAGAAAAGGCGACAGAAGAAGGACTAGACGGTTTCCTCCGTTTTATAGGAACTCAGAAAATCTATCCCGACGGTCATGGTGTAGTCATCTTCGACTACGATGAGGATGGAGACCTAGATATTGCCGTCGGAAACTGGGGAGGATCTACGGTGCCTGTATTTCTTTACGAGAATACACGTAGAATCGGAAATTGGTTGAAAGTCAAATTAGAGGGAGTTCAATCCAATCGCGACGGATTTGGAAGCGTCCTGGAAATTCAGACGGCAAAAGGTACCCAGGTTAGGAGCTACGACGGTGCAGATTATATGGGACAGAGTGTGCAACCAGTCCACTTTGGTCTAGGAGGAGACCAGGTGGTAGAACGGCTTAAAGTATCTTGGCCAAATGGATATAGTGAGGAGTTCTATGACATTTCCACTAATCAAACAATCCAGATCAGCGAGGGGAGTGGAATTGCCGTGTCTTCAGAACTACAGCTCGAACCCTCTTCTGCATTATCTATCAACTTGTTTCCGAACCCAGCCGTATCCGAAATCTCTGTACGCGTTGAGCACCAACAGCCCTCGTACTACACTATTCTAGTCACAGACGTGTTAGGTAGAACACTTTCAAGCCAAACACGCTTTTTAAGTGCATCACAAACCGTTCGGATTAGCGACCTTTCAAATATGGCCACTGGCCTATATTTCATTTCGGTCAGATCCCAGAACGGAACGCTGAATAGAACGAAATCGTTTTTCGTTCAGCCCTTCTAGTTGACAGCGACTACAATTTGCTGGGCTAATTCATTCGAAGGATCGATAGCTAGAACATTCTGAGCCATCTCCATTGCATTTGAAAACTGATTAGCTCGGAAGTAGGCTAAGGCCAATTTGGTCAAAACAGCCACATTGTTCGGTGAGATTGTGACCACTCGATACAATATGTTAATAGCGTCCGTATTCCGTTCCAGTGTCAAATAAAGTGTACCCAAATTGTCGATTGACTCGACATGATCAGGGTTTCGATCTAAAGCGGTCAAGAATGCTCTTTCTGCCCTCTCAAACTGCTCCTTCTGAACAAACACCAAGCCCACATTGCTTAGAGCACCCGCATGAAAAGGGTCAAGCTCAATGGCATCATTAAGCAACGCAAGTGCTTCATCAAGCTTCCCCTGTCTAAGATATAGTGTTCCTAGGTTGAAGTGAGCAATAGCGTTCCAGGCCTCATCACGTATAGCTTGCGTATACTCTGACTCGGCTTCTTTCAATCTGCCATTGGCTTCTAAAAACCGACCCATGTTCAGTCGGATATTCACCATCTTTGGCTGAATTCTGAGGGCCTCTCGATACAAAGGTTCAACCTTTGATACGTTCACCTCTGCACCCTCATAAGACTGTGCTAATGCATTTAGGCGCTCTACTATAAGAGGATCTTGCCGAACCGCTTCCTCCAGCGGTCCTATCGCACTCATAAATTCACCTTTCAGAATGTGCGCATACCCCAGTAGGAACATCGCTTCTTCGGAGATCTCTCCCTCGCTCCAGAGTGCGCGTAATTCCTTTATGCCTATATCAAGTGACGAAGTATCCCCTTCCCGGTAGCCGTAGGTTATTTGAGCCATAGCATAGAATTGCTTGGCTAGTTGAGAATTATCCTTATCTCTATCAAATCTAGGTACTAAGTCAGTTGTCTGGTGCGCCGAGACAGGAACTACTTCCTTATCAGCTACGACACGTATCCAGTGGTCAGTAAATGCTGAATGCGGTGCTTCAATCAGGTCTGTTTTAGGCATATGGCAATCAACACAATTGCTTTCGCTCGTATGAACGGCTTCTGCCTCTCCGATAACAGTATCTTTTAAACTAGCTGAAGAGTGACAGTCTATACAGGCTGCATTGAAAAAGGCATCTCCTTCGGCGCGAAAACCTGCATGCGGATCATGGCAAGTAGTACACTCTAAGGGTTTAAGAGAATCCATCGTCTCTGTAAAACAGGCACTTTTCATCATCCGATCTGCCTGTGAGATCACCTCAATTTCATCTGATGACTCCTCCTTACTGGATGAGTACAATGAAATGTAATCGGCCAAATCGTGAGAAGGCCTAAAGTCATATGCGGTCCGTTCATCTCGCAGCAGATTCACAGTACCATTTAAATGGCACTGTTGACATACATCTAATCTCAAATCCAACGATAAGTGAGCCGGATTGATAATACTGGAATCAACAGAGTCAGGCGCCTCCGGGGAGATCAAGCGTTGCTCTACGTGCAGACTTCCAGGACCATGACAACGCTCACACCCTATGCCCTCTGGCATAGATTCGTACATACCGTTGGTCTGGGGTACAGGTGCTGGATAGCTATTGTGGCATACCACACACCTATCATTAATTTTTCTATCGAACCGTTTGTTCGCGATTTGATAGCCCGGACTAAAATCCCATCTACCTTGCTGGGTGTACCAGGTTACGGGCAGCTCATAAAACCAACCATCTTTTTCAGAGAGATAGGTTCGTGCTGACGTGCCAGACCCGACTACCCAATCCATGGAGCGAAACAGCTGGTGGATCTTTTCACCCTCAGAGTTCAGTAGGTACTCCTCCATAAAAAATCCCGAATCTGCCGCCACAGTGATATAGTGCAATCCACTAAGAGAATCGAGTACCACTTCAGAACCAAACGACTCAACCTGGTTTTCCTGGTCTAGACGATACATAGAATTGGCCATTCCATGCTCTTGGTACCCTTGGTACTCATCTTCGTGGCAATCAAAGCACGCAACATCTCCTACGTACTCTGCTCCCTCCACAATATTCTTGAAATGTGGTACGACTGATACGTGGGGCTCCTCTATCACTGTCTGCCCACATCCAACGTAAAGAGTCAGAATGAGCGCAATTGGAGCTATGTAGAGTAAAATATGGCGCATATATATAACGAAAGCGGGGCGATTTACACTTGAATGTAAATCGCCCCGCTTCGTTTCAACTAGACAATAAGTCTTACAGGCCTACTGCAACAGTAACCATGTTGACATTATCGAAGTAGTCGGTTGAACGCAATGCGTAATCAACCTGCAGGCGTGTTCCGGACAGATCCAGATCAACACCAGCACCGAAGTTGGTTCCGTTGTAGAACGAAAGATCGCTGTCACCAACGATGTCCATTCCACCACGTAGGTAGAGTACGTCAAATAACGCAACTTCTACACCACCTGAGTACTGATCCTGATCGAATGAATTCGAACGGAAGTTACCAAGTACTGTAACCATGGCTCCAGCGCCCATCTCACGAGTGTACGAGACACCGACGTTGAGAAGTGAAGGAAGCTCAACACCTTCGCTTTCCAGCTGGACAGCATTGTTCGTTGCCGAACTAGTCTGGTCTGGAAGCTGAACCTGACGCGTGAGGCCAACGCCTCCGTACTGCATTTTTGTTCCGATGTTTTTCAGAGCAACACCCAGACGAAGTCCGGACTCACCAACGACGTATGTCATTCCTGCATCAAAGGCGATAGCCGATGCATTAACGTCATCAATCGATTCGCTGACCACTTTCAGTGTAGTACCAGCTGAGATACGATCCGTGAACACTCGGGCGTAGGTAAGACCTGCCGTCATGAACGTTGCACCGTAGGTCACTGATGAGATCTCAGGTGCACTCTCCGTTTGGAGGGGGATGTCACCAAAGTCCCACGTAGATACCGTGAAAGCGATGTTGTTATTGCCAAAGTTCTGACCGATACCGAAGTATGACACTCCGATGTCAGCCACGTAGTTCATACGGCTAAAAATAGCCGCGGTGCCCGTATTAAGGGCGAGACCTGCGGGATTGGCGAAAATGGCCTCAAGACCATTCATTCCAGCAAGTCCACTCGTCATGGAAGCGCCTAGCGAAGCGCTACGTGCTGTAAGAGGCACGAGCAACTGAGATGCGCCCGCCGTACCACGGCGTTTGTCATCACCAGCATTCGCGTCCAGCACACTCATGCCCGTTAGGACAACCACGAGGAGTGCGTTCAGAATAATTCTGGACAGCTTGTTCATATTAAAAGTCCTCTGTTTGATAATCAGTTTTGTCATTGAATTCGTGTACTGCGTCGGAAGACTTTAAATCAACCCGACTTGGGTGATATAGGCCTGCCGCATTTCAACTAGTATGCGTTGAGCTGTACACGCTTCTTGACAACACCAAATTTCAGCACTTTCTCTTGGGTCTTACCTTCGATATTCGTTTCTATGTGAATGATATACATACCACTCGCGATAGGAAGATTGTCTTCGGTACTGAGATCCCATGGGAACATGGCACTCGCGCTATTTTTCTCTAACGTACGAACAAGCGTACCTGCTAGAGTGAATATGCGAATGGTTGCCTGATCTGGCATATTGGTAAAGCGTACCTGGTCCACAAGCTGACTTACTTCGTAAGAAGAAGCACCTTTGTACGGGTTAGGAACGATACCGATATCATCAAGAGCGGCTATTTGTTGACCCTCGTCACGTGCTTGTGCTCCAAGACCGTCGGTCGAGAAGGAAAACACGTCAGCTGGTTGATTTGGTTTGGTTGTTGAGAAACGGAACACTGTTCCTGCTTCAGGCATGCGATCCTGTGCTGCAACTGCATCAAGCGTTCCATCACTTACATCACCATGATTCCAACCATAAAATACCAAGCGGCCCATAGGATTCTCTGAACCCCAAGTAGAACCACCATCGCTTCCTTCAGACTGAGCAGTAGCTAACCAAGTATCATAACCTGATTGTCCAGCTGACATGTCGTTCGGGCTGTAGACGTAAATCCAATCCGTGTAAGGATCGTTCGCGCCACCAGATGAATCATGATCACTAGCAATCATGTCGAAGACACCGTTGCCATTGTCATCAAGCCATACTGCGATGTAGCGTACATCGTCTGAGGTATCGTCAGGAGTTGAGATACCGGTTCTCCATACAGAGAAAGGTACTTCAGTGAAAATTCCTGATGTCCACCAGTCAACGCCAAAAGCGCCGTCTTCAAAGCGAATTTCCCAGTCGTAAGGCATGATCTGCGGCCATCCACCACGTCCCGTAATGGAACGCTGCAAGAAGGAAGCATAATCACCACAAGTACCGGTTACACAAGCACCGGACATAGCCGTTGCAATGTGCCATGCACCTGTTCCTGTTGACTGCTGACGAGCGCGGTCGGCACGACCTGTTCCTGGGAAGGAACGCCAGTCTGCTGAGGCACCAGATGGGGGATCAACTGCGCCGCTTGCATTTGCAACGACGGTGAAGTCAAGAAATCCATCAGGAGCTCCGCCAACATTCATGGATAGACCGTCGAACTGAAGTACGTCTACTCCTTCAGGTGCAGGAGCACCTGTTGAGTTTGAAGCAGCAGCTCCGTCAAACACCTTGGTGCCAGCAGTGACATCACGTACATCGTACGTAACAACCTCTACAGCGCCGCCTTTAGGAGCAAGCTCCGGAAGTGGCTTAGCTAATTCAAGTGCGTCCAACTCGCGTGCAACAGCAGGTCCACGTTTGCCAGCTTCTAGAGTGGTCAAGTAGAACTCAACTTCGTAGCTGTGACCAGTTACGTTGGCTGGGTTTACAATTCCAATTTCAACTGAGCCGTTACCAATGTTGGCGTCACCAGCAGTACCGAAGACATCAGCATCCGTAGAGCGAGCAGCGGTGACCGCATCTTCAGAAAGGACTAGAGACGTTTTCTGAGGAACGACATTAACACGTGTAATTGGTCCGTGGTATGCTTTCGGGTATGAATCATCATTGAAAGCATACGCCTGAACACCAAACTCGTAGTTCGTGAAGTTGGTTAGACTTGTAATAGCGTGAGAGTGGGCCAGACCATTGTCTGTTCCATCAGCCGTTACAACAAGAAGATCACCACCATCCGTATCAACGATTTTGGTTACACCATTGGCCACATCATAAGTGGCAATGATCTTACCATCCTGATCAGCAGAATTTTCGTACTGATAGACCTTGTAACCTTCAAGCGCATAGTCACAGTCTACTTCAGAGCAGAAAGGATCAATTACGTTGTAGGTATCCAAGTAATTATTGTCTGTAGGACGATATCCCCACTCAAGAAGAACTGTCCCATTGTCAACTGAAGTTGTTACACGAGGAGCGTTCGGAGGGGAGGGAAGCTGAAAGTCGATGTCGAACGCTGCCTGAGCAATGGCGTCATCTGACTTCATTTTCTGTACTGAGTCGAGGTTGTCAGCACCAAAGGACGTTACGATACCGAAGACAAGTGTTTGCTCATCAGCTGGCTTAATCGTGAACGGCCCAGTGGCCATAACAAAACGACGGTCAGCAGGGGAAATTGCTGATCCCTGATCATCAGAGTCAAACTCTGACCAGAATTCTGGAGGGTTTCCAGGAAACATGAACGATGTTGGGATATTTGAAAATCCTAGACCGTTACCACCAAGGGTAAAGCGCTGTCCATCTTTCCAACGTCCCTGCATGAAGTTGTACATGTCCTGGCCATTGCCCGGATCGCCCTGGACACCACCACCATTGTTGTAGAAAGCAAAAGCAGTCATTTTCAGACGCTCGTTGTCTTCATCAACCTGTCCGTCGCCGTTATCATCGATTCCGTTATCGTTGACCAAAGGTCCCTGAAAGAAATCGTAACCGGCAGCAGGAGGTGCTTCGCCGTAACCTTCACCACCTTCATCATCGTTATCGGCATTGTAAACAAAGCCAATACCAAGAGTAGTGTCAGAACCAACGTAGTCATCCTGGAAGTTACCAAGATCAGGATCCGAGAAAATACCCATGTAGGTGTTTTCGAGCGGAACCGTTCCTTTGTACTGGATGCGGTATTTATAGAACGTAGTGTTACCAATAGCACCTGCAGTATTAAATGCAAATGCAGAACCGTGAACTTCAACACCCATAGGTGGTGTGTCAGTACGCGTGTGCTGGTTTCCCCTATCGTTCATGACCCACCAAAGCATCATGTCTCCGAGAATATCGGGACGTTCACCAGCAGCCAAGTTGATCTTGCGATCTACACGGCTTGCAAGTGGCTGAGAAGTAAGATCAATAGAATCTCCGTTGGCATCTAAAGTAGGTGCGCCCATTCCGGTTGGCCAGTCAGCCAAATCCGGGGATGCGCCACCACCTGATTCATAGTTCGAGACATCATCACGAGAGATTTTCCATACGTGATCGAAAGGCTCACAATCGCTTGGTGCCGTTCCATCATCGTTCAGAGGTCCTGCCCAGAATTCGTAAGGGCCGTACGTCGATCCAGCTAGACGGAGCTGGCCAGCGACCTGACCACCCATCCAAATTCCAGATGCGAAGATTGCGTTCGATGCGCCACCTTTAGGTACTTCGTACACATGGGGTGAACCGCGGTAGAACAAGTTTCCGTTGTTAAGGATACGAGCGCGTACGTTGTTAACGTCAAGGTACGCCTCGCCAAGTGCTGCTTCGCAGTTACCAACTGACTGGGCCTGAACCGCCGGAGCGCTCAGAATCCCGACAGCGATAGCCACGAGCAGTAAACAAATATTTCTTATGTAGTGCATAGTTATCCGTGCATTTCGGTCTGTTATAGCTACTTGTAATTCGTAATGAAAGAGGAGGTAGTGGGGTGCGAATCTAGAGGATTCGCACCCCACCTCTCACATCATTTCAATCAGAAGTCAAGACGTACACCGATGCGCGTCAGGCGCGGGATACCGAAGTTGCCAAGACTTCGATTACGATGTTGGTACAGAGTTTCTGCAACTGGTGGAGCACCGCCTAGGAACTGCTGACCACCTGGTGTTGACAGGAACCCGTCATCATCAGGAAGACCAGTAGCACGCCAAACACCCTGCGTATTCTCTGTGTCCAGTAGATTCTGAACCCAAACAAATGCAGAAAGTGTAGAGCGAGAACCAATGGAGAACTTCCGGTCGACACGAATGTCGATACGGTTGCTCCAAGGCATGTTCTTAGAATTGATACCACCATCTGGAACCGGAGCTTTAGACTCGATCTGGGAGAATGGTTCTACCTGACCAGTGTAAGGCTGGCCGGAGCTAGCAGTAGCAAGAACGTTGACACCAAAGTTTTCAAACAGCTTCATACCACCAACAACTGGACCTTCACCAGCGCCGAGGCGATAGTCAAGACTGATGTTCATGGTGTGGCGCTGGTCAAAACTCAACGGGCTGATGAAGTTTGGAGGTGTTTCATCAATCCATGCGATCACAGAGGTCGACCTGGAATTTGAACCAGTTCCCTGAGCGTAAGACAACGTGTAGTTGACATTGGCGCTAATATTGTTTGTACGACGAAGGTCGAAATCAAACTCAAGCCCTTTAACAGTACCGAAGTCTTTGTTGCTATACGTGGAGTATCCCTGAGGATGTGCATCACGAATGTCATCTAGCTGGATCAAGTTCTCAATCTGACGGAAAAACGTCGAGATGGAGAGAGCTGAACGAGCAGATAAACGCTGGCGGAAACCGATCTCATAATCCGTTGTGCGCTCTGGCTGTAGGGCGTTATTAGAACCACCAGAGGTGGCGCTAGACATCGAAGCCAAAGAACGGAACGAGTTAGATGAAGGTCGCTGAGCAACTTTACCGTAGCGGGCAAAGAAGAGGGCCTGATCCGTTACAGGGAAAGAAACACCAATACGTGGCATTACCGTTACCTGAGGCTCGTAATCAACGAAGGAAGCATCAGTGACTTTTCCACTTGTCTGACGGGGCTTAGCACCTGTCAGCAAAATGGAACCACTGTTGGTTTCCTGACCGTTGGCATCGTACCAAGTACCGCCTAGGTCACGATATCCAACAACGTCGTTTCCATTGAAGTAAACAGCGGCATCATCAGAGATGGAACCTGTAGCAAGACCTAGATCACCGGCACGCTCAAGTGGAAGTTTTGAATAGAAATCGTAGAGAGTACGAGTATTGTTGTCGAAAACATCGACACGGATACCAGCATTCAAAACGATGTCACGAAACTCAAGTTTATCCTGAATATAACCACCGTAGTAGATCGGCTCGTGAGGAGCGACGTTGTAGGCTTCCAGACCACCGATGTCATTGACATATGCATCGAGATCCTCAGAGTCTACTTCTTCGCTACCGAACACATTGTAACCAACGTAGCCGGTTGCACCTTCTAGCTGATTCCAGTTAAGCTGGTCAAAGGATGTTACTGCATCTTCAGGAGAATCATTAGATACGCCTTCAGCGCCTGGTGAGTAAAGAGCACCATCATCATTGACATAACGTCCAATCGTACGACCGCTTAAGCTGTAGCTACGCTGAGTGCGTTGCTCAAACTCTCCACCGAACTCAATCTGGTGTAAACCAATCTGAGTGGTTGCCATCACGTTGAAGCGAAGCTGCGTATTGTGGAACTGGTAGTAGCCAGCAGGACCGGTACCTCCAGGGGGAGCCACAAGACGACCTACTGTTTCTGAGTTCGGGAATTTTCCGTCTTCCCAGCGGTATGTGAACGTAGGACGATTTGCCATGATAGGCGTATCATCTGCAGGATCAGCAGTACCGTGATCGTCAACGCCAACCTGGACAGACTCAGTCGAAGTGTTCTTGTAACCACGAGTGGTTGCGTAAACATCATTGTCGATATCTCCCCATCCCAATACATCCGCACGGGATGAAAGGCCAAAGCGAGGATCGTAGTTTTTACCTGAGCGATCTGTGTAATCGACCTGCAACTGGTAAAACGTAGAGTTTGACAGGTAATGAGTCCAAGTGGTGAAAAGCTGAACATCTGTACGCTCATTTGCAGTGTTATTTTCTGGAGCGAAAATAACATTACGAGTAGAGACACTTTCACCGTTTGAACCGACATAACGTCCACCAACGCGCATACGCACGTTGTCCATTACGTTAAAGTTCAGGTTACCATTGAGAGCAAACCGCTCGTATTCACGAGTTCGTTTAGCACGGTCAGTAGTAAAGTCATCAGCACCCAACAAGTCAGCGCTTTCCATGAAGTTGAAGTTCATTGTAGACGCATCAACACCATCAGCAACCGGGATGAAGGTACCGTCGCCAGCAGTGATACCACCGTCAGCGACAACTACAGTACCTGTTTCGTCAACTGGGAAATATGTTTCTCCCAAAGACGCAGGAACAGGAATGTAAACCGTGTTACCATCTGCATCGAGTGCAGACATGGAGACAGGATTTGCCTGTAGCTCAGCGATAAGTGCATCGCTAGCTCGAAGCTCTCCAACTGAACGAGGGCTACTATCACCCTGGCTCAAGTATTCTCCAGCCAAGAAGAAGTTGACGCTTTCGCCCATAACCGGACCGCCAAGAGCGACGGAAGTAAGGTTATAACCGTAATCGTCCATTCCTTCTGAAGTAATGCCCTCAAAAGATCCGAAGAACTTAGAAGAACCTGACTTCGTGGTGACACTGATAATCCCTGACATGGCATCGCCATATCGTGCAGAGATGCTACCAATAATCATTTCCTGCTCCTGAACAGCGGCCTGTGGAAGTGCCGCGGTACCGACAACTTTAACACCGTCAATATAATAGGTGACTTCTGCACCGCGACCACCGCGGACGTTCAGAGTACCTGAGCCTTCTTCAGAAACAACACCGGCCTGGATCTTGGCAACAGCAGCTGCGCCTCGAACTGGCAGATTTACGATCTGTTCAGCATCAACAATTTTAGGCACACCAACGGCGTCCTTTTGAATCAACGGACGCTCGTATTCGACGACAATGCCTTCTAATTCAACTCCTTCATTAAGTGCGAAGTTAATCTCCTGGGTATAACCCGAAGAAACCTGCACGCCTGAAACAGTTGATTCGGCAAAACCGACGAATCGAGCCTGTACGTCGTACTCACCGACCGGAACACCAATGATAAAGTAATTACCATCGACGTCCGTAACGGTACCTAGCTGTGTGCCAACGACTATGACCTGCGCTCCGGGTAGTGGGTCCCCGGTTCCTGCGTCGGTCACAATACCTGACAATTTACCCGTGTTCTGGGCAAAAAGCAGTGCTGGCGTAGCCAGAAGCATGAGTACAAGCATGCCCCATTTACGTAACATAAGCTACCTCCTCTAGTGAAATGATGTGTGGCTTTAATTCGATGCTTCCCATTCCCACATCGGAACGAGAGCAATATTTGTCGAGCATCGCACGTTTAGACTTCGTAGTGCGTAGTCCATGTGTAATGCACGAATGTGGTTGATGGAAGAGAACGTCTTCCTCGAAGGACAGAATTGGAACGAACCCAACCCACGATTTCAAAGCGGAAATCTTCTGCGCTGTGTTCAATTGATCTAATCGGAGATTTTTTCTATTGAACGTCGTCAAGACGATTCCAACAAGAATAGTCCCGAGCATCTATAGCTCGTGACTAATTTCAGATTTCGCTTGAAAGGTGGGGGTTGAAAAGCAGTATCGAGAGCCCAATAGCAGTCCTTTTTTGGTTAAACGTTTCTTTACATCCGAATCGGTCCCCAAATATAGAGGGGCTTTGAACGTATGTCAAGGGATTATGAACACATGTTTTGCAGGCATTACTAATTACCTGAAAGCCAACATTTGGTCAGAAAACCGGATTCAAACGCATTTTAACGCGATTCCGAGCCCAATTCAAGGCATGAATTCTAGCATGCACACGTGACGGACCCCTTCAATGTGGGAAACTTTATCCAAGATCTCGCGGGTTAAGGGCTGATCAACTGAAATGGCCGTCAGCGCTTCCGTCCCAGGTACCTTTCTCCCTAGCGCGAGTGAACCAATATTTATTCCTTCATCCGCTAATGCTTGTCCGACACGCGCAAGCATTCCTGGTCGATCCTGATTTCTATACAAAAGGAGATGGCCTTCGGCTTTCAATTCCATTTCGTATCCATCTACAGACGTAATTCGCACATCTTGTTCGCTAAACATCGTCCCTGTAATGGAAAATGAGGTATCGGCGCCCTCTAGATGGAGCTCAACAAGGTTCGAAAATGAGCTTTCCGGGCGAAACGTCTCTACGTCCCGAACCAGTCCCGCTTCATCGGCCACTACTTGAGCGTTAATAAGGTTAACAGGCTGCCCCCAACTGGAGGAAAGAAACCCTTTGAGGGCGATCACCTGCAGGACATCTTTATACTTTCTCGGTACGTCTCCGTGACAGCGCACCACTAGCCTTTCAACCTTTCCTGGAAATAATTGTCGGGCTGCAAGACCTAGTTTATCTGCGAGTACCACGTAGGGTCTGACCTCCGGTTGCGCAGCTAACCGAATGGCCATCGTATTGACCGCCGTTAGAACAGGCTCGTTTCTGAGCGCGCGAATCACTTGTTCTGTCACCTGCCGAGCCACCTTCTCTTGTGCCTCGTCCGTTGAGGCAGCAATGTGAGGAGTCCCAAGAAAGCGGTCATGTCCGAGGAGCGCCGCAAGATTATGAGATGGGGGCTCGCTTGTGTACACATCCATTGCAGCCCCGCCAATATGCCCAGACTCCAAACCTACCAACAAAGCTTCCTCATTGATAATTCCACCCCGAGCGCAATTGATAACCCCAACGCCCTTTTTACACTTGGCAAGCGTCTCGCGATTCAATAAGTCCTTGGTGGCTGGAATGAGCGGAGTATGGACAGAAACAAAGTCGGCCCTCTCATACAGCGTTTCCAAATCAGCCAACTCAATTCCAATCCGCTCCGCAGCCTCTTGCGTGAGCACCGGATCAAAACCTACGACTGTCATGCCAAACGCCAAACAACGTTCTGCTACGGTTCGCCCAATCTTCCCGATACCAATGATGCCGATGGTCTTTCCGAATAGCTCTGAACCCGTAAAGAGTTTTCTTTCCCAACGCCCCTCTTTTAGCGAGGCAGAGGCGGGACCGATTCTCCTGGCAAGCCCCAACAGCATAGCCATGGTATGTTCGGCTGTTGAAATGGTATTCCCAGCAGGTGCGTTCAGCACTAGTACGCCCCGTTTGGTAGCTGCCTTGAGATCCACATTATCCATGCCTACACCGGCACGGCCAATTACTTTCAGTGAAG
>DKOG01000260.1 GCA_002469915.1 Bacteroidetes bacterium UBA7368 | reverse complement strand
GCTGTAGCCGCAGCGATTGTTTTGAATGGACCGTTGGGGAATCCACCAACAGCCATCTGGCTACCGTTGAAGGTATTATTACCTGCAACGGTATCCACGAAGTAATTCGTCTGAGCTGATGTCTGTCCTATTCCGATAAATCCTGCAAGCAGGATTACCAGCGACAACGCCCAGAATTTTTGTAACACTTTTTGGGTGTTCATTTACTGTGCCTCTCTTATTAGAGTCGTTTGTGAGAAAATATTCGTCCCAAAAGCCATTATTGGCCTGGGTGAATGGGTTGAAGCAAAAACAAAATTATCCCTGTCCCCAGCACATACTGGGTCAGCAGATATCGAAAGAGTATGTGAGCAAATAATGCTTATCAAGTACTCAAAAGGGCGTTTTTGCTAAATTTATTGAATTCGGACCTGCGCCCGATACGAGACAAATACACCTCTAAACCTCATAGTACCCAATGGGTTAACGAGTTTTATCGGCATTACCTTAGACCCTGAAAGATCCCTAATATGCTGACAATTGTCAACAACTAGGACGATGAACCTTTCATGTGAACGGCTTAAAAAATGCAATTAATGGTGCGATGTATAAAGTTTGCTTACTGATTTTAATAGCTGCCTTTTACCCCCGTGTGAGCCACGCTCAATCGTGTGATGTATTCGTCAATCCTACGGATGGATCTGAGGGAAATAGCGGTACCCAATTCGCACCTGTTCAATCCATGGAGCAGGGCTTCGCTATCTCTGTCTCAGGCCAAACAGTATGCTTAGCTGCAGGCGAGTACTTTCGGGGATCGGATGCAGACGGTATAAACTTAACCGGTAACAAATCGGTACGGTTTATACTTCAGTCATACGGTGGCAGTAGTGATATCATTCTTTCGGAAGAGTCCTTCACTATTGCGGTTGGGGACAACGTGATCAACTTTGCACCAGAGACTTCTCAACGGCTTTTACTGGGCGAGGGAGTGGTAAATAACCCCGTCCTCTTTCCTGATGCACGTAATTACCTGCATCTACTAGCTATCTCTTCTGGCGTATTGGATTTTGGAGTTACGGAGGTAATTGTAGGCAAGTCTGTAGGAAACCCCTCCTATGTCCACCCCGACAAGCCGGAGCAAGGAGCCATCTCTGATGCCGTTATCAGACTTGGAGGCCAACTCACGGGGTCGAACATCTCATACGAGACTGCTACTAGGAATTGGATACTAAATGGCGGTAACCCCTCCCAAGATCGTGCTCTATCACTCCCTATCTTCGATTCTCCCACCCATCTGACATTTTCAAATTCGGGTCCTATTCGAGTAGAAACGCCCTTAGAGATGCCATCAGGATCA
Organism: Bacteroidetes bacterium UBA7368; assembly: GCA_002469915.1. GTDB lineage: Bacteria > Bacteroidota > Rhodothermia > Rhodothermales > UBA10348 > UBA10348. The sequence goes on along the minus strand of DKOG01000260.1, from coordinate 15,652 downwards.
ACTTTTACGGTATCCGATGCCTCCTCGGCTACCGTCCAGCTCGAAAAGGGTGTCCTAGTCTCCGGAGACGTCTCCCTTTCGCATTCGGGTTCTAGCCAACTATCACTAAATGTAATACAGTCGAGCCCTGGGCATTTTAGCCTTGAGAACGCAGGCCCTGGCAACATGACCATCGATGGCATTCAAGGACATGAAAATGGCACCGTATATATAGGTCACGAAGAAGGAGTCCTGACGTTGAACGAGAACGCCTCCTTTCACGGAGGTCTAAATGCCTCCTCTGCCGTGAATATCGAGGGTAACGTAGTCATCGAGGATGCCGCTGGATTCGACGTCCTCTTGATAAGTGGGCCCTTCAGCGTCGATACCGGTACGATCTCACTTATAAATGTTCAACCTGAGGCTATTCCGGTTCAGATACTGGAAACGGCTGAGATGTCAGGCAATGCTATCCAATTAACCGGAAGTTTTTCGCTGATCGGAGGCGGATCGGCCTCCGTATCTACTCTTGGACCTGCCTTAGTCGATAATCAGGGGGTAGAAATGGTGGGAGGATTCGTGCTTGAGTCTAATTCCACCTTAAAACTGGGTGCCTCACCTTCTAGCGTAAAAGGAACCCTGACAATCGCAGGTGGCCAATTAGAATTGACTTCCCCACGTGTGTTCATTTCTAAACTAGTGATGACGGCTGGTGAGATCGTACCTCAGGACCACTCGCTTGTACTGTCCCGTGAGCTAGATTTGATTGGAGGGACCTATCCCCCACTGTCCGTCTCGATTGAAAATGGTAATAGTGTACCCATCAGAGCGAATGCACCTCTGTTATCCTTGGACATTATCAATGCTGATGTGATTTCCAATAGCTCTTTGCTCATCGAAGGGTCTTGTTCACTTTCGCAGGGCGAATTAGTTATCTCTATTGAACACACTATTCAATGTGTATCCATTGCCACCTCTTCAGCCTCCCAAGTGACCATAGGCACTAGAGCAACCCTCCATTCCAACACCTTTGTAGACTTACGAAATGGAATACTGACTGCCGATAATGATTCCAAATTGTCATTTGGCACAGACTTTTGGCTTTCCAATACACAATCGGCCCCCACTTCGCTCCTTACCCTGGTATGGACCGGCATCAATCAGTCTCTATTCGCACCTCCCGTATCAGATTGGAAATCCTTTAATTTCAATGACGCTTCGGGCCAAGTAACCCTTTCTGGAGATATCCGGGTGGAGGGAGAACTAGATACCAGTCCGGTAAACGTGCTCCTGACCGAAAACAGCGTGCTCCGCCTTCGAAACTCCCTCGTCACCAGCTTGCAGGGTATCGCCGGACAAACCACTTCCTCAGTCATTCTAGAAGGTACGGGCAGTGTCTCCGGCATAGATGGGAATACGGTTCTCCTTCCCAGTACAATTATTAATGGGAACGCTTTTTTTCAGTCTCCAATAGACATTAACGGCGATTTGGTCCATTTATCCGGGGTAGCATCATTCGCAAATGACCTCAATGTAATAGGGAATCTAGATGCTTCATCCTCAGAAGGTATTATAAATATTCAGCCTGGCAAAACGATCTCCATAAACGGGAGCACGGCACTTACGTCGGGCCTGCTACGCCTCTTTCCCGAGTCCATAATTAGGGTAAGCGATACGGTTACAATCGCCCCTTCGAATGTAGATTTCACATCGGGAGCACTCACCCTATTCGGAACGTCCACGGTTTCTCTATCTGCCCCGCTATCTGTGGCTTTGCTCACTTTAGAGCCCAGTACGATAGCCTCATTCAATGGAGAAAGCACGTTGGTCACAGTCGATTCGTTACGGGTTGGCACAGAAGCTGAGCTAATGCTCAATCAGTTAAACATCGATATTGGGACCCCTACCACCTCGCCACGAGCACATATAGACGGTTCTGTTCGTACGGATGAGCTAAGCACGATCCGTTTTCTTGGTTTAGATGGTTCTCTTTCCGGAGATGGAAGCCTCGAAAACGTAGTTCTTTCCCTTTCCACTGAGCAAAATGAATTAACCCTCTCCTCCTCCACTTTCACGCTCAGAAGGTCTATCGCGCTAAATAATGGACTTCTCAAGCTGAATACAACCGATTTGAGGTTTGATTCAGCTGAAGCGTTTAGCATATGGTACACCGTATCCAACGATCGTTTTCTATCCCGAATGGAGCGAATTAATGGTGCACAAATCAATTCCGGTAATGTGCCAATAGATGTCTATTTCGACGGTCATGTTTCCGGATTCGTCCCTATGGACTTTGCACTGGAAATGGGTCCACTTCATTCCCTCTCCGTTTCTGTAATCGATGTGCTAAACACAACGCCCCTCTTTGGATTGTCTAACGCTGAACGGATCACATTATCAGGGTCCCTCAATGTGTCTAGCAATGCGCTAATCAGAAGTCCATCGATCCTAATTGTCGACCCTGATAAAGACAGCGTCATTGCAGGGAGGGTTGACTCATTACTCATCAGAGGATCTACAAGCCTATCTGGTGGAGAATCAGGTGTTATTGGCGTATTGGAACATGAGAATGGATCCCTATCCATTTCAGGCTTAACGCAACTCAACTCGATAAAGGCGGTCTCCTCAAGCCTGTCGATTCTTGATTCTAGTGAGTTAAAAATTGCTAAGGACCTAACGCTAATTGACGCTTCCCTTTCAACGTTCGTCCCCATCATTTTAGAAAATCCGAGTCAGATCGTGTCTTTTGGATCGCAACGTTCTGATCTAGTGTTTGACGCATCCGGCAGCTTAATCTTTCGTTCGCCCTCTATTGTTTTTATTGATGGACAGTCAAGCATCACTAGTTTGGATCCCACTATTGGTCGAATAGACCTCACTGCTAGCAGTGATCTTACAATCAACTCACCCATATCGAGCGTCCGATTATCGGGAGAAGACACGCGCCTAACACTAAATGGCAACTTAGAGATCGCTGATCTCTTGGATTCGAGTGGAGGAACGCTAACTCTTGGAACGTGGGATCTAGTACTTTCAAGTTCTGTCTGGAATTTGGACAATACCAGAGTAATCAGCAATCCGAATTCAAATTCATCTAAAGTAGCCCTTCTGAATGGCTCAACTATCCGGCTTACTCAGGACGCCATTTTTGAGCAAACGAACCTACTGGTAACAACTGATTCAGAACCAGCCCAACTGACGACAAATGACCTTACCCCGCATAGTATTACACTTCAAAATGGAACGCTATCGGTAGAGAATGGCATATTGAACCTGAATAATAATGACCTAATCATCCAAGGGAATAACCAACCCGTGTTATCCCTGGACGGTGCACAAATCATCGGAAATACAACGTATCCTGATTGGGAAACCGCATCCCGTTTCCAACCAGTAGGCATCTCTCCATTTGAGCATACTGGCGTTGGGGAAATCGTTATTGACGGTCCAGCGGGTTCTGAAATTGCATCTAATGGCCTTAATCAGATTTCTGCACTTCGATTAGAGAAATCTGTCAATCTGACGAACAATGGGGCCGCTCTTCTGATAACGGACCGTTTTTCTTTCGGAAACCTCAATGCACCCGTACAAATGGGACGTGAAGGAAGCCTAGCTTTCGCTTCAGGCGCGTCTATCGTAAGAAGGGGAGGTGGAGCACTTTCCCACGCCCCTGTCTTCAATGGACCTGTAAACCTCGCCTTTAACTTGGATGATGGATCTAGTGGTGGGGTCGAAAGCTCATTTACCGGCGAACAAGTAGTCACTGGATTTGAGATCCCTCCCGTGGAAATTGGCGTTTCAAACCTGAACGTTTTGGCCGGTAATCACGGAGACCAGTCTCATACGATTGTCTTAGATCGTCCTTTACGCGTGCTGGAATCATTGCAACTGCTAAGCGGCCAGTTCGCTGGAAATAATCAACAGATCGTGTTGAATGAAAACGCGGTTTTATCCGTTTTCGAGATGGACCTAGACGCCCCGACTCAATTCTTGCTGGATGCTCCGTTTGAGGCTGATAATGTAATTGACGTTCAGATTAGAAGCCTTTCCGATAACCTGCTCATATCTGACTCCTATTTCCCAGTAAATGGGCGGGTTAGAACATACAAGATGGACGCCGGAGACTACACCACAGGCCAACGCTCTCGTATGCTACTAAACACAAATCACGATGCCGATGTCGTACAATTTTCAGGGAATCAAAACTCTACGCTTGTGCTTTTGGGAGTTGAACTAGCGGCGCGAGACACCCTTGAACTTATTAGCGGGACCGTTCAGTCAGCTCAATTTTCGTCTTTAACATCCAATAACGTCTTCCTTCTACAAGATCAGGGAACGGTTGCTGGAAACATCGTTGTTGAAGTAGCTGGTAAAGCTACGTTAAATGGAGAAATGAGTGCATTGGAGCTCGTTTCCACTGGAAACATCTTCGTCAATAAGACTTGGGATCCTGCATCTTCACTCACCTTAAGCGGAACAGAACAAACGCTTTCCTTCACTACGAATCACCTTTCGATCGGTAACTTAACGCTACAATCACCTACACAAAGCGGACGATTTTTGCTTGAAGGTTCGCCAGGGAGCACCTTCGAAGTCATAGATCGGTTGCAATTAAAATCTGGCGTTTTGATTGGAAATAATACATCCGTGATGGTCTCCCCCAACTCGGTTGCTTTCCAGTCAGACAGTTCATGGGTAAATGCACCCATAGCGGCCAACCTCGAGTCCTCGTTTGAAGGAGATGTCGTTTTTCCAATTGGATCCAGCTCTCGTTCTAGACCCATCACGTTAAGCATTCCCACGCAATTATTGGCTGCTTCAACGTTTGGCTTGTCTGTAACAGAATCTGAACCTTTATTGAAGCCAGGGTTACCCATAGCAGAAGCGGGAATTAATGTTGCTGATACCGGCGACTTTTACTGGACACTGACTAGTTCTGTTAATTTCGGATCCGTTCAGCCGTTTTCTATCGGCACGACCTTGCAAGGCGGAAATGTGGGGGAAGTCTCTCTGCTTACCCTAGAACGCGGCAAATCATATTCAAATTGGAAAAGCGGCCCCGTTGCCACTGGCCAGAACGTGACAAGCGGAGTGCTCGACTTAGGCCTCTCGCCAACCGGCATTCGCATTAGCTCAGGAGTCACTACCCGTCGTTCAGAGTGGGGATTTATCCAGTTCATTGATGAATGGACCAATGAGTCAAATAACGAAGTTGATCTCTACGTCAATGAGGAGCTTTGGATTTCCGATGTGAGTCCAAACGAGGTAACCCCGGCCATCCCGGTAGCGATGGATGCGACAAACACTAGCGTCTTGCTGGCTTCAGCTTCTACGCACGGGGTGAATCGAGATGAAAATATTTTAGCAGTAAATGAGTTGGATGTAGCTGCTCATGCACTCACTCATCTCGTTCAAGTACGCAATGCAGCTACTGTGCCGGCCCTTTTATCAACAGGCCCCGTCGTAGCCTCTACAGGCAATAGAATCTTGTTTCTTGGGAATCCTTCAGATGTCATTCGCCTCTCCTTTCCGTGGCCAATCGATAACACATTAATTGAAAACCTTCCTGGAAGGCAGGTTTCTGAGGTTCTAGATGCTTCGTTGAGTCTAACGACCGTCAAAGTATCACTGGGAACGGCTTCATCATTGTTTACAAATGTACCGACTCTTCCCGAGGGTCCGTTTCCGGGACTAGTCACCATCAAGCCAGACTTGAGTCTAGATGTCATCTCTGGTAATGGAATTCGAACGATTGGCATTGTATCCACATCCACATCGCCAGATGAAGGACTACCTCAGACGTTCGGTATGGATCACCCGTTTCCGAACCCGTCGCACTCGACCGTGCAGTTCAATCTAACTTCAGAAGGTCCATCGCAAATACATCTTGACATCCTGGACACGCTGGGAAGAGTCGTTTTGAGACAGGCGCTCAGCGCTCAGACCGGTTCGGCTTCTACCTTGGTAACCCTTGACCTCGGTTCTCTGGCATCAGGCGTCTATTTTATAGTAGCCAAACAGGATGGCAAGCGCAGTACCCGGTTCATCACTCTTGCTCGGTAAAGACCACCCCCCTCTCGGCATTACCGGACAAAGGATTGTTGGGACTGGGTTGCGTAAAGCTGTTCAGCGGAATTAAATCGTTTCGTTTCGATGTCTACCGCCGACCCTTCTATGGAGATTAGGTTGTACAGGTTTACTGAGCCCTCCTTCCCCCGACCTCTTGAACTAGTAGACGTCCCGCACGAAGCCACAATGTAGCGATTACCTTCTGCCTCGATCATTTCGACATGGTCTATGTGCAGATGTCCGCTTAAGATCAATCCCACATTAGCCTCACAGACTAATGCTCGCGCTTGTTCGGCACCTTTTACCATATCATGATCTCCCAAGCCTGTGAGCTTGGTTATATGGTGGTGGACGACGAGGATTCGCGCGGTTCCAGAAGCGGTACCTTCAAACCCATGCCGAATTTGATCTAATTCAGAAGCGGTAATACGTCCCCCTTGAACGGTCCAACCGTGCGCCGAGTTAATACCGACTACAACTGCATCTTTTAGCTCCACACGGGGATTCAGATCCGAAGAGATCAATTTCCGATATCGACGCAGTGGATCGAACAGACGGGAGAGGAGACGCCACCATGGGAATACATCGTGGTTTCCGGGGACAACCAGAGTGGGCGCGTCGAATGCGTCCAGCATTCGACGCGCCGCACGAAACTGATGGCCAAAAGCACGCTGGGTAAGGTCACCACTCACAACTACCAGATCGACCGATGCTGCATTGATATCATCTATCAGTGCTTGCACAATGTCAATCTGTGCATCATTTGCGTACGCGATCCGCCCGAAATGAATGTCAGATATGTGAGCAATACGAGTCAAAGGCGAAGGATTAAACCTACAGCAGCATCGTGACAGGATCTTCTAGATAACCACGAACGGATCCCAGGAATGCTGAGCCCGTAGCGCCATCTACGACACGGTGATCGCAGGACAATGTAACCTTCATTCGCTTACCTGGAACGACCGCTCCATTGTCGACTACCGGCGTGTCTCTAATCGCCCCAATTGCCAAAATACAGGCATTCGGAGGATTGATAATGGCCGTAAACTCTTCGATTCCGAACATGCCCAAGTTACTGGTTGTGAACGTTGATCCAGACCAATCTTCGGGTGTAAGCTCTTTGTTACGTCCCTTCGTAGCGAGGTCTTTCGTTTCGGCGCCAATCTGCGCGAGACCTTTACGGTCTGCGTGCTTAACAACTGGGGTAATGAGCCCCTCATCGACAGCAACCGCAATGGCCACGTGCACGTCATGGTGTAAACGAATCTCACCTTCGGCTTCCATCCAGGATGCGTTCACCCAAGGATGCTGGCGAAGTGAGAGCGCACAGGCTTTGGTCACCAAATCATTGAAAGACACTTTACCAAGCTCCTTGGCCGCAGCTTTCTCATTCAGCCGACTTCTAAAGTCAACTGCATTGCCCATATCCACATCAATCGTCAAATAGAAATGGGGATTGGTAAACTTGCTTTCAGCAAGCCTTTTGGCGATCGTTTTACGCATCTGGGAGATACGAACAGATTCGTAACTGTCGCCTGAAGCGGCAGGAACCATAGAAGCTGCTTGCGCTGCTACTTGAGGTGCAGGAGCTTGAACCTGAGGAGCAGCCTGAGGGGCTGGCGCAGAAGCGCTGACCAAGGCAGCCTCAATGTCTCGTTTAACGATTCGACCTTCCGGACCAGAACCTTGAAGTAGCGCGAGATCAATTCCTTTATCCTTGGCCAGCTTTCGTGCCAAAGGAGAGGCCTTGATTCGCCCCTCTACAATCGGAGCCGGGGCAGGCGCTACCACGGGCGCAGGCGCGACTGGAGCAGATTGGGGCACCACTGGTGCCGATTCTTCAACAGCAGCTGGAGCAGGTGCCTCAGCAGGTGCTACAGGAGCTGATCCGCCACTGTACGAAGCCAAGATCGCAGAAACGTCTTCGCCGGCTTTACCCAAAATGGCGATCAAACCACCAATTGGAATAGAATCTCCTTCTTCGATGACTCGTTTCAGAAGGACGCCGTCATCATAGACCTCAAGGTCCATGGTGGCTTTGTCGGTTTCAACCTGGGCGACAACGTCCCCGGCAGAAATGGTATCTCCTTCTTCTTTGAGCCACGCAGCGAGGACACCTTCTTCCATAGTGTCGCTCATTTTGGGCATTTCAACAGGAATGGCCATGATAATCGGTCTTATTTTTGAATTGCTGTCTTCAGTATAATCGGTTTACAAGCCGATTACTGCACGTACATGACGCGCTTGCAGGCCTGATACGCGTCCTCTTCTTGAGGCATGTAATATTCGATCAAGTTTTTTGCATAAGGCGCCGGAACGTCTTTAGCAGTGATTCTCACGATTGGAGCATCAAGGTGATCAAATGCACGCTCCTGAATCTGATAGGTCATCTCTGAAGAGATACTCGCAAATGGGTTGCTCTCGTCGATGATGACACACCGATTGGTCTTTTTAATTGATTCGACAATCGTATCAATATCAAGAGGACGAATGGTACGTGGATCAATCACTTCAGCACTATACCCTTCGTATTCGAGTCTTTCAGCTACTTTCATAGCTATCCAGTAACTCTTGCTGTGCGCCACGATGGTTACATCGGTGCCTTCACGTGCAATACGGGCCTTGCCGATTGGAATGATGTAATCTTCCGCATCGGACACTTCTCCTTTCATGCCGAACATGACTTCGCTTTCCATGAAAAGGACGGGATTATCATCCCTAATAGCTGATTTCAACAGTCCTTTTGCATCGTCCGGATTTGAAGGAGTAATTACCTTCAGACCTGGTACAGTCGAATAAATACTCTCAGTTGAAGTGTTATGAGTGGCTGCAAGCTGCCCTGCTGCACCATTTGCTCCCCTGAACACGATTGGCACTTTGAATTGGCCACCCGACATGTATCGGATTTTCGCTGCATTGTTGATGATCTGATCGATCGCCACAAACGAGAAGTTGAATGTCATGAACTCAATAATTGGACGCAGTCCATTCATCGCCGCTCCGACACCGAGACCACAAAATCCATTCTCCGAGATCGGAGTGTCGATGATGCGTTTGGGGCCAAACTTTTCAAGCATGCCCTCACTGACTTTGTAAGCGCCGTTGTATTCAGCGACTTCTTCTCCCATCAGAAATACGCGTTCATCACGCTCCATTTCCTCGGTCATCGCCGCTCGCAGTGCTTCTCTGTACTGTAAAATTGCCATTGTTCTAAATTCAAATATTGGGTTATGCGTCAGCGAATGTTAGGATAGGTACGGGTAGTCCGCTTCATCGTAGACGTTATCATAAATCTCACTCAGTTCTGGAGCAGGGCTGTTTTCAGCGAACTCAACAGAAGCCATTACTTCTTTTTTGACATCATCGTCAATGGCATCGAGCGCATCATCATTCGTTATTTTATTCTCAAGGATGTACGCTTTGAGACGAATGATCGGATCTTCGTTTTTCTTGCTTTCCAGCTCTTCTTTTGTCCGGTACTTTTGCGGATCAGACATGGAGTGACCGCGGTAGCGATACGTTCTGATTTCCATCATAGTCGGCTTGTTTTCCCTTGCCAATGCGACATGATCCTGCATCGCTTTACAGACGGCAAACACATCCATTCCGTCCACAACAGCACCTTTGACATCGTAGGCTACTGAGTGATGACTGAATTCGGTCTGACCAAATGCTCTGTGAATGGAGGTACCCATGGCATACTGGTTATTTTCAACCACTAGGATGGCCGGAAGCTCATAAACAGACATCAAGTTAGCAGCCTCATGAATAGCTCCCTGTCCAACAGCTCCATCACCGTAGAACGCAATGGCTACTCCGCCGCTTTCTTTGTACTTGTGTCCAAAGGCAATACCCACACCAACAGGAACGTGCGCTCCAACGATGCCGTGACCACCAAAGAGTCCTTTTTCTTTCGAGAAAAAGTGCATCGAGCCCCCTTTCCCTCTGGAGCATCCTCCTACCTTGCCAAACATCTCCGCCATGCCCTCATTGGGAGACATACCGAGCGCTAGCCCGTGACCATGATCACGATATGCGGTGATCACTGAGTCCTGTCCGATGTTAATGGCCGTTGCTGTTCCCGTGGAAATAGCTTCCTGGCCGATATAGAGGTGAAGAAATCCGGCAATCTTTTGCTTGCCGTACATCTGGGCGGCGCGTTCTTCAAAACGGCGCTGTAAAAGCATGTTGCGGTACATTCCCAAAACCTGATCTTCGGAAAGATCGCAATCGGTATGAGAGTATTTGCCAGCCGGATAGGTTGCAAAATCTACTGTTAAAGACAGCTTATCCGGAATGACACCACCTTGAGCATCGGAGTCCGCTTGGGACTTTGTCGCCCGTTTTTTGGCAGGTGCCTTTTTTGTCGCTGGCTTTCTAGTCAGTTTGGCCATATTGGAATTCAAGGATGGTCTGGAGGATTCAAAAAGCTCTCGATAATACGACAATCAGTTACTATTTACCCCATCGTTAACCAGATCTTTACCACACTTGTTATTACAGGTATAACAAGTGAATGTCTGAAAGCGCTTTTTTGGGGGTTTACGGGGCCTCTCATTTCAACTTGATGCAATTAGGCACACAGAAAGGCACCAAAGCTGGGTGGAACGGCAATGGAACCTGATCGTTTAGGCTTTCTGAAAATGCGATCGCCGCTCTGTAACCTTTTCTATATGGCAACAACCAAGGCAACTGTAAGCTCGGCTGCGAATTCCAGTCCACCGAAACCCGAATACGATCTCGAAGCCCTCTTGCGAGGAGACGAAGAGGCATTTGAGTATTTGGTCGTTCAGGAGTCACCAAGGCTTTACAGAGTAATTTTCCGCATCCTTGGGGATGAGGAGGAATCACAAAACATACTTCAGGAGACCTTTTTGCAAGCGTTCCAGCGTATGGATACGTTTCGAAAGGAGTCGAAACTGACTACTTGGTTATACGCAATAGGAATTAACCTGGCACGAGCCTCTCTAAGGAAGTCCAAGCGATTGAGTTCGCTAAACGATCAGGATGTGGAACGCATGCAACCCTCGTTCTCCAAAGGTATGTTTCTTGAGTCTCCTCACCATTGGGACCCCTTAAAACTTGCTGAGCAATCAGATCGACACCGTTTGGTCCATCAAGCTATTGTAAAGCTTCCCGAAGACTACAAAACCATCGTCATTCTGCGAGACATAGAAGAACACTCAACAGACGAGGTGGCCAAGATGCTGGGCATCACGAGCGGTGCTGTTCGCGTACGATTGCACAGAGCGCGCGGCGCGCTTCGCAGCATGTTAGATGCTCATTTTAGCCACTCTAACCCGTCATCGGAGGGTTTGTCATGAAGCTAATCGTAATGATAAAGACCCTTCTCGGATTTGCACCCAATTGTGAGAAGGTGAACGCATTTCTCGCAGACTATATGGACGGTACGTTGCCGGAAAAAACGGCAAAACAGTTTGAGGATCACATTGACATGTGCAAGTGCTGCGGTCCGTATTTCGAACAGTATAGGGAAACCATTGACATGACCCGGTGCTGCGGGGAAGTCAAACTTCCCGAAGAACTAGTCGAACATACCCTGACATTTCTGCGTAAGAACGCGAAATAGCCTCGGTAGAAACCCAGTAGCGGATGCACTCGGCTCCCACGCTCGTCATAATCCCCACCTTCAATGAAGCGGAGAACATCGGTTCGGTCATCGGACAAGTGCTCCGCTTACCATCGTTCTACCACGTATTGGTAGTTGATGATGGTAGCCCAGATGGTACCGCGGACCTCGTAGATGCGCTCATCAGAAGTCATCCAGATCGAATTAACCTGCTGAGACGAGCGGGAAAGCAGGGTTTAGGAACAGCGTACATCGCCGGATTCAAATTTGCTCTAGAAAACGATTACGAGCTGATCTGCGAAATGGACGCCGATCTATCGCATAACCCTGCCGATCTCGAACGGCTAACCGCTCCTATTCTTGAGGAAGAGGCTGACTTGGTGGTCGGTTCCCGATATATCGGCGGAGTGCGTATCATGAATTGGCCCCTCTCGAGGCTCATTCTTTCCTACGGAGCAGGTATCTATACCCGAATAATCACCCGAATGACGCTCCAAGATGTTACGGCGGGTTTTAAGTGCTTCCATCGAAGGGTACTCGAGGCAGTAGATTTCGAAAAAGTCCGATCCAATGGCTATTCCTTTCAAATTGAAATGAACTATATCGCCTGGAAAAAGGGCTTTAGACTAATTGAGGTGCCCATTGTGTTCACTGAGCGCACAGAAGGCCGATCAAAGATGAGTAAGGCCATCGTACGGGAAGCCGCATGGAAAGTCTGGGAACTGCGTCTTCGCTCATTATTCGGCAGACTGTAGGCCACTCCCCCTACAGCGTATCTGTTCAATCCGTATTATTTTGAAGCCGCGGACTTTCGCCGGCCATCACCACTACCAGATACGGTAGCCGGGGCCCGAGTCCCTTCTTTTTCACTTTGATTTGAATCACCATGTACGACCACCTGACAACTCCTTCGAACGGCGAAAGCATTACCATGCAGGATGGTAACCTGAAGGTCCCAAACAATCCGATCATTCCTTTCATCGAAGGGGATGGAATTGGCCCTGATATTTGGAAAGCCGCACAGCACGTTTTTGACAGCGCGGTAGAGAAAGCGTACGGTGGTAAAAGACGAATCGAATGGTTCGAAGTTTTTGCTGGTGAAAAAGCATTTGATAAAACGGGTGAGTGGCTCCCTGAGGACACGCTACAGGCCATCCGTAACCACCTCGTTTCGATCAAAGGCCCATTGACGACACCTGTAGGAGGCGGAATTCGGTCTCTGAACGTAGCCTTGCGTCAAAAACTTGATTTATTCGCGTGTGTTCGCCCGGTGCGATACTTCCAAGGAGTACCCTCCCCGGTGAAGCGCCCAGACTTGGTGGACATGATCATCTACCGGGAGAACTCAGAAGACATTTACGCTGGAATCGAATTCCAGGAAGGGTCGGCAGAAGCGGAGAAATTTAGTGCGCTGTTGAAAGAGAACTTCCCTGAGCATTTCGGCAAGGTTCGTTTCCCAGACACAACCGGATTCGGAATCAAGCCAATTTCAAAAGAGGGTACGCAACGCATTACCCGCGCTGCCATCAACTACGCTATTGAGCAAGGAAAAGACAGCGTGACCATTGTCCATAAGGGCAACATCATGAAGTTCACCGAGGGTGCCTTTCGTGATTGGTCCTACGAAGTGGCGCGAGAAGAATTTGGTGCAGAAGTCATAGGCGATGGCCCATGGTGCAAATTGCCTAACGGAATCGTCATCAAAGACGTGATTGCAGATGCATTCTTGCAGCAAATCATGACCCGTCCGGCAGAATATGGCGTCATTACCACCATGAATCTGAACGGAGATTACATTTCGGATGCCTTAGCTGCACAGGTTGGCGGTATTGGTATCGCTCCTGGCGCTAACATCAACTACGACACCGGGCTATCGATCTTTGAAGCGACGCACGGTACGGCTCCGAAGTACACCAATCAGGATAAAGTGAATCCAGGTTCGGTTATTCTTTCAGGCGAGATGATGCTTCGATTCATGGGATGGAATGAAGCAGCCGATCTGATCATTTCTTCTCTCGATAAAACGATTGGCCAGAAACGCGTGACGTACGACTTTGAACGTCAGATGGAAGGAGCAACCCTTCTGAAATGCTCTGAGTTTGGAGCGGCCATGGTTGAGAATATGTAAGCCTTTAAGAGGCTGAAAAACTAAGAGGGGAGGCCGGCTATGCCGGCCTCCCCTCTTTACATGTACCCAATTCTAATCAGCTTTTAGCCGCGCCAATCTGCTCGAAAAGATCGTCAAAGTGGCTGGCATGCATGCTCCAATCCAAATGCTCAGAAATATCCTTGAGCGTAGAAATCGGCAATGGCCGCTCTTCACCTTTGAGAATTCTGCCCATCATATTGAACAGCTCATCATCGTCCTCATACAAGATGGGAGCATGCAGCAAGGGCGAATGCAACGATTCTGGGATCAACTCCGGATAAGAAAGGCGATTAGGCAGTAAGGGATGACATCCGCAGTAGATGGCTTCGAGCATTGAGATGCCAAAGAACTCATGTATGGATGTGGAAATCACAATGTCTGCGCGGTGTAACAGCTTACTATATTCTTGGAAATCTTCCGCATACCCGTAATGCAGAATGCGTTCCGCGTATCGCTCGAAGGCGCGCTCAAACTCTTTTGGCTGTTCCTCGAAGTGCTCACCAGCCAGAATCAACCGAAAGGTGTGCCCAGAATCATCTAGCCTGTTCATCAATCGGAAAAAGGCTTCAGGATTCTTGTCGTACTCCCAGCGCTGATTCCACAGTACAATAGGCGGCTTCATTCCAGGACCCCAAGCATGTCCTTCGTAAGCCGAAGCATACTTGTCGTGCCCTCTTAGATCCAATCCGAGATGTAGTACAGAACTCTTCTGCCGAATTTCTTGCGCTGTATTTAAATGTGTGTAATCCGGAAAAAGACGCAACAAACGAGGAAGCGCTTCTACGAACTGGTCGTAGTGAAAATGCGAATTAAACAAGATGTGATCGGCAGCCAAACAGGACAGATAGTTGATATACCCGTAAGTATGATCGCGCTTCTTTCCCTCAGGAAGCGGATAGCTTAACTGATTCTCATGCATATACATGACAACCGGGATTCCCTGTAATTCGTTGCGGGTTAGCGCAAGAAAAGCGGGGAGATTGACCATGCTTGAAGCAAAAATGAGATCCGGTTTTTCGTCCTGATACAACTGAGAAGCCTTCCTGGCCATCGTGACCGCTCCACCATGCATACGCCACTTCCAAAACCGGGCGGACATCGTTACGGTGTCAATCTGATTTCGACTGTTCGACGATAATCCATCGAGAAAAGTGCGATGTGATCCCCCGTACCAGGGCTCCAGAGCCAATATTCGCATTCAATTCGCCTTGTTGGAACTGAGCGGTCAGGAGAGCCGCTCTCGCAGTTCGTTTTCTTCTTCATCCAAAGCAGGACGCACGATAGAAACACGTCGGACCTGCAAGAAATCCCGCAACGTTTCGTCAAGGACTTCTTCAGCAGTAACCAACTCTTCCTCACCAGGAGCCAAATTAATGGTCCTAGATGCCATTTTGATCTTCACCGACTGAGTGTTGGTGTTCTTGATCAACATGCCTTTGCGCTTTCGAGTCGTCATGGCAGAATGAAGGCTTCGTGTTTTCCCCTGAATCATCTGAGCGTCGAGTATACAACTTTTGTGTTTCATTCTCCGATAGGTCTGCCTCTACTACCTGATTTTCATGCGATCCATACGAGGCAAAATCAATCTCACAGGCACAATCAGGCACAATGAACTGGGTAAATGACGTTCTAGATTTTATTTTTCCAGCCACCTGTTCGCATTGCAAGGCCTTCTGTGTGCATCCGGAGCCTCTTTGTGCGGTCTGCCTGGCTTTTTTCCATCAATGTGAGATCCCGCTTTGTGAACTCCCAGGATTTACTCAAGAATCTAGAGAAGTGTATGCAAGCTGGTATTATCGCGCGGAGTCGCCCGTTCGTTCTATTCACCGTCTTCTGAAATACAACTCCAGTGAGCGAATGGGAGC
>DKOG01000235.1 GCA_002469915.1 Bacteroidetes bacterium UBA7368 | reverse complement strand
ATGAACGGAGGATGGCTTGCTGGGCTGAGTCTGGGCAACATCCGACATGCCCATTCTCATTTGATGTATTTCTCCTGGGCAGTGCCCTCCCTTTTCGTACTGCTGATTCCGAATGATTTGATCGTGCGGCGCTGCGCCTGGGCCGCTTGGCTCACTGGTTTACTCGCATGGCCGTTGTTTCTGTTTTACGGGTATACGGCGGGCACTTTTGGACCGGTTACCATGCCGCCTGCTGTTGCCATTTCCGGATTGGTTATGCTGATTTGGTATGGGTTTGTTTGGAGATGGATCCAGCTTAGAAAGCCTGATCCGCTCGCTTGGGCAGCGGTTATTTTTCTGGTGGCGTCATCGATTGGGGCTTGGGGTATATCCGCTGTAGCTCCGCTTGGTTTGAAAAACCCGGTCTGGGTAGAGTCCTTTAAGCATATGTTTTTGAGCTATTTCACAGAGGGATGGCTTACCCTTGGTTGTCTAGCCCTCCTTGTTCGCCGGTTTCCGCTTCCCCCCTCACGGTTATTTAGCATCGCACTCGCACTACTTGGTGCGGGCGTAGCAACAGCCTTCCTCTTTGCTATGCCGTCTAATATTCTATCCCCTGCGATTCAGTGGTATGCCCGGTTGGCAGCTGTTCTTTCGGGAGTAGGTTTGGGTTGGATTGCGGTTGGTCTGTGGAAGCAATCATCGGGATGGTGGCGCCTGCCTGTGGGCGCACTGTTAACAAAGTCATTTGCCCTCGTGGTACTTGGACCATGGCCGACAATATGGTGGGCAGATCATCATCAGGATCGGATTCTTTTCTTACACCTGCTGCTGCTCGGTATCGTGTCTTCTACAATATTGCTGATGGCTCTTGCTGATGATCATCGAGTTGCACGTCCCTTTTTCTCTGCGTCTATCGTGCTCATCCTCATGTTGATTCCCGTGTCTACCGTCTGGGTTTTTCCTTCGGTTATGGCTCTTTGGATGCCAGCGATCGGATTGTTCTCTGTGCTGCCAGTGTTGGCTGCCGTACCGGTATGTATGCGCTTGCTGCGAACGTAGACGAAACGTGGTCGAACAGAAAAGAGATGGGCGGGCCTATCGGCCCGCCCATCTCTTTGATATTGGAAAGAATCAGCTATTTATGAGGGTTAGGTGTCTTTCCTACCGGTTTAGTTGTTTGTGATGGTGTAGGTCACCGTGCGAACAACCGTGTCAGGCTCTGCATCTACCGTTGCAACGGCCTGGTAGTTGAGGGCTAAGCCGGCACCACGAACGCGAGTGATGCTCTTTACGAGATCTACGGAACTAGTAGACAAACTCTTTTTTCCTTCTGAGGTAGCACCTGTAGGGGCAGCCATAGTTGTGTTGAGGGTAAGGCCAGTTGGCATATTAACATCCAATTCGCCAGTGATCTTTTTGTCCGATCCGTTCGTGGTCATGTGATATGTAGATGAAGCAGTTACAGCATCAGGTGCTTGACCTGCGGTTGCAGCATTAATAGTCATCGAGACGTTGCCAACAACGGAGATGACAGCAATCTCATTCACGTTAATGGTGACTTGCTGGCTAGCTACGTTTGCCTGAGCAAAAGCAGACGTTGAGAAGGCGAAGATGGTAAAGGCGAGGGTGAAAAAGCGTTTCATGTAGGCCCGTTTGATTTGTGATTTAAGACTGTGCCCACGTCTTCTTCAATCAGCATGCCAATAGGTGAATATGTCTAAAAACACTTAAAAAAGGGGGGTGTCATTAGTGAGTGTTTCGATATTGAAACAACATCGCTCTGCCTCCATGACGCCTGAGATGTTGAGGTCTAACCATTTGCGCTATTGACTCGTGTAGAACGCGTGCTCTCAAGCGACAAAAGGTCATATCGCACTATGCTGAAAAACTATTTCCAGATTATGTTCAGGAATCTGAAGCGCCAAAAAGGCTACTCGTTCATCAACCTATTAGGATTGCGCAACGGCTAATCCCATTCAATCACTGCGGTATGAATCGGCTTGGGTGTGAGGGCAACTTAGTTTCGGTAAAGAGGTCACATGCATGTCACCAATCCCGCTCCAGATGCACCGAATTTTACTTCTATTTACTCTGTTAGTCAGTGGATGTGCTTCGTCTCGAATTGCGACCGAACTCAAAGCACTTGAGTTTGAGTGGGTGCCATTAGAGGGCGGCTCTTTTGTGATGGGGGATACCTTTTTTGAGGAGCTCGAGGACGCGATGCCGACTCATCCGGTAACCTTAGAACCGTTTTATATTTCCAAGTACGAAACGACGCTAGATCAATTTGACTGGTTTGCAAGCAAAACCAATCGAGTATCAGTGCTTTCTGGGCAACCGGATCGAGGAAGTCGCGCTGCAGGCGGAATGACGTGGGACGATGCCGTGGCCTTCTGCGCATTTATCGGTGGTCGTCTCCCCTCGGAGCAGGAATGGGAGTATGCCGCAGCAGGGGGCGCGACCAAACAACTATATCCGGGCACAGACGAAGAAGATGAAATGGATGAGTACGTTCGTCATAGAGTAAACTCTTTGGCAGAGAGTTTCCCGGTTGCCACTAAGAAACCAAACGCTTTTGGTCTCTATGATATGGGTGGCAATGTTGCGGAGTGGATAGCGGAGTACTACGAGTCTTATCCAGAGCCTGGAGAAAATCCCGTCTGGATAGATCTGTCCACACGTGAACTTCGGTTAGCAAGGGGCGGTGGCTTTTCAGCCGAGCGCCATGTTGCACGAACATACTGGCGTGCAGGTACTCTGAAAACCATTACTACCTCGACTATTGGAGTCCGGTGCGTAAAAGATAGATAGCGGATCGCTTTTCGAATAAAAGAGTAAGACGTCCGTTATTTTACAAATGTAGGTGCGTTTTCTTAAAACCTTATTTAGATTCAGTCTAAATAAACCTTACTTTTGAAATGTAATCACGGTTAATTACTGCTCAACGCAGTCTAAGATCGTTCTATACCATTAGGATTATGAGCCCGGTTAACGTTCCACAGCCACTGACTAGCTTTGCCGCAGGGTTAGTTGTGCACCTTTCCTTCTTCGCGCTGGCCGCGTCGGAAGCGCAGAGGCTACGGGATTTGGGTGTGAGAGAGGGTAATGCCATTCATGTGTTGAAGAATGCTGATACCTTCGTTTGTAAAATTGAGGCCAGTAGAATTGCGCTTCGAAGAGAAGTGGCCATGAAAGTATTTGCGACCTCCCCTGGACTATGACACTTAACGAGCTGAAACCAGGAGAAATGGCTGTAGTCGATGGTTGGCTAACAGATCAGCCGCCATTGCGATTGCTTGAGATGGGACTGCTACCTGGCACGGAAATACAACTGATTAGATTTGCTCCACTGGGAGACCCCATCGATTTCAAAATGAGGGGATATCATTTGTCCTTGAGAAAAACGGAAGCGGCTATGGTACGCGTTCGGGATATTCGTTGATCTGGCAGAATCTGTACCAAATACTACTGCAAGACGCATTGCGTTAATTGGAAACCCAAACGTTGGTAAAACAACAGTTTTCAATTTATTGACGGGCATGCGCCAGAAGGTTGGCAATTATCCCGGAGTTACGGTCGAACGAAAGATTGGTCAAATGCCCGGCTCTCATACGCAGGGGCCTATTGAACTAATTGATCTGCCAGGATCGTACAGCCTAAGTCCTAAATCCTTAGACGAACGTATCGCTTACGACGTGCTTTCGGGTCACCTTCCCGGGGAAGCTCGACCGGATGCAGTAGTCTGCGTGGCTGATGCGAGTAATCTTGAGCGCAACTTGTACCTAGCGACCCAGGTGCTAGATTTGGGGCTGCCCGTGATTATCGCTCTGAATATGATGGATGCGGCCGAAGAGGCTGGGTTGCAGATCAATATTCCATTACTTCAGGAAAAGCTTGGGGTGCCCGTCGTGCCGATGGTAGCTTCCCAAAATGATGGCTTGGGTAAGCTCAAGTATCAGATGCGTCGGCTAGACCTGCCTTTACCGGCAGAACGGCAATGGTCTCTTATGCCTGCCGTTGACGTAGAGATAGCAGATTTGATAGCTGAATTACAAGCAGAGGTGCCTACACTTCCAGCAGGCCAGGGCTTTGTTGAGGTCTTACAGTGCTTGACTAGTGACTTGATGATGGAGTTTTGGGAGGAGCGAGCTCCCCTTTTCTGCACAAAAGTTGCCGCCATCCGAGACAAACTGGATGCTCAGAAAGCGCCTTATCAGCAGGCTGAAGTCATTGGTCGGTATTCATGGCTAAGTCCGCTTGTGGCTCAATGTGTTGAGCGCAGAAAGGACCCTTCGCAGAAAACAACTTCCGATAAGATTGATGCTGTCCTGACCCATCAGCTGTTTGGACCTGTGTTGTTTGGGCTCTTGCTACTACTCATTTTTCAGGCCGTCTTTACTTGGGCTACACCGGTAATGGATCTCATTGAGGGAGGCGTTGTAAATCTAGGTGGATTGGTACGCTCCAATTTCCCCGGAGGATGGATTACGGATATGGTGGTGGATGGGGTCATTGCCGGCGTCGGGAACGTAGCCGTATTTCTGCCTCAGATTTTGCTTCTCTTTTTCTTTCTGGGATTGATGGAGGACACGGGGTATATGGCTCGTTCTGCATTCATTATGGATCGGGTCATGAGTAAGGTTGGTCTGAGCGGTGGATCCGTGGTCCCTCTTCTGTCTTCGTTTGCATGTGCTATTCCGGGTATTATGGCCGCTCGTACGCTGGCCAACCCTAAGGATCGGCTAATCACCATCATGGTAGCGCCGCTCATGAGTTGTTCGGCTCGACTACCCGTCTACACCCTGTTTATAGCTGCATTTTTACCGACAGGATCTGTTTTTGGGATCATCACTTTCCAGGGGCTGGCCATGTTCTCGATGTATCTACTTGGTACGGTCATGGCTTTCGTTGCGGCGTTCGTGCTCAAGCGAATCGTATTCAAAGGCGAGTCGTCCTTTTTTGCCATGGAACTGCCCCCTTATCGGGTGCCCCGGTTCAAGCAGATTTTTTGGCGGATGATAGATCGGTCGAAGGCCTTTGTCGTGCGGGCCGGTAAAATCATTTTCGGTATGTCTATCGTGCTCTGGTTTATGGCCCGATATCCAGTTGCTGAAATGGATACCACCATCGCCGAGCAGCGAATCGAGGCAGAGGCCACCTATTTTGCCCATGTCGACAGCCTCGTGGCATCAGGCATGCCGCAGCCGATGGCGGAAATAACGGTAGATGAGAGAATGGCCGCTACCTTTCAGCGGCAAGATGCTGCTGAAGCAGGATACTTGGTCGAGCATAGCATTATTGGCCGGATTGGAAAGATACTTGAACCAGTTATGCGACCGCTTGGATTTGACTGGAAGATTAGCGCTGGCATCGTTTCCGCTTTTGCCGCACGCGAAGTCATTATCTCTGCCCTGGCAACCATTTATAGCGTTGGCGATGTGGATGAAGACAGCCCGTTGCTTCGCGAGAAGCTCAAGGCAGATCGATACGCTGATGGCAGTCCGGTGTATACGCCCTTGGTGGCTGTCAGCCTTTTGGTCTTTTTCGTGCTTGCTCTGCAGTGTATGAGTACGCTTGCGATTGCACGTCGAGAGACGAACACCTGGAGATGGCCGGCTGTTATGTGGCTTTATATGACCGGATTGGCCTACCTATTCTCGCTTGTGATTTATCAGGGCGGTCAAGCTCTTGGACTCGGATAGTTGCTGCTAGACGATTACTCGGTAGTTGGTGAGTATGCGAGTAAGCGAACAAATTGGGCCTGTTGGCTCTCAGGGAATGCTTCTTCCAATACCTCGATCGAGAGTATGAACTCATCGTCTAGCTTAAACTGAGATGGTTTTGACGCTTCGATCATCAAAGAAAAACCATCTGTGAACGGTGATTCAGCCACCTGGATGTGATCCGCTATGATGCAGATGGCGTCTTCTGGACATTCCGAAATGCCCGTGACAAAGATAGTAAGATTGAATCGGCCGGCCTTGTGTTGACCAGTCATTATGGCTCCAAAATCTGCGGCTGGAAGGTCAAGAGCCTTAGGGTAGGTGGACGTTGAAACATCCCCTGAGTCTGGTCCCAATATTTGACATCCGGACAGCAGCAGGATCGCGATAAACGCGCCAAAAACGCAATTCTTGGTCATGGAATGATTCTTCCGATCATATTTGGATACAACTAATCGAACGATCAAGATAAATCGGTCTTAAAGAGAGCCGTCCTAAACATTCTTCTATAGAAGATTTAAGAACGTCAACGGTGATCTGACCAAACTGGTCGGTACTTTAAGAGTCAGATAACCTTCGCATACATTTCCTGTATGACATCTTCGAAGTTGGCTTTGATGACTTTGCGTTTCAACTTCATTGTGGGTGTCATCATCCCGTTTTCGACAGAGAAGGCCGTTGGTAGAAGACGAAAATCACGGATTTTTTCGTGGGCCGCAGCCTGTCTGGAATAAGACTTAAAGATCTGGCTGAATACGCGCTTTACTTCTTCGGACTGTAGGATTTCTCCAATAGAGGAAGCATCTAGGCCTTCTTCTTTTGCAAATCCTCTTAACACATCTTCTTGTGGCACAATAATAGCGGTCAGATATTCTCTGGCCTCACCAATTACCATGATCTGATCAATCCAGGGTTCGTGTTTGAATCCTTCCTCGATCGGTCCGGGATAAATGTTCTTACCGCCCGCTGAAACGATCATGTGTTTGATGCGGTCCGTAATCTTTAGGAAGCCATCATCAAAGCGACCAATATCTCCCGTATGGTACCATCCATCAGGGTCGATGGCTTCGCGAGTCGCTTCTTCGTTATTCCAGTATCCCTTCATAATATTGGGACCTTTAGCGACGATTTCTCCACTTTCCGTGGTCAGGTTGCTTGGGTAGTTATCACCGAGCATTTGCCCAATGATTTCGCCTGTATCTACGTTTTGAATACCCACGGTAACGGCCGGTATGACGTGCCCGACGGCACCATATCGCGGGTCTGTGAATGGGGTGATGGACAATACGGGTGACGTTTCAGTCAGGCCATAGCCTTCAACAATCGTGATACCTGCTGAAAAGAAGAACTCACCGATCACCTTCGGTAGTGCAGCTCCACCGGAGACACCGAATTCGATAGCACCGCCCAATTTTTGTTTTAGTTTGGAAAAGACAAGTTTCTGAGCCAACGTATTTTTGACCGACAACAAGCCGCTAATTTTTTGTCCCCGGGCCCGTTTGGTGTTGTAGTCAAAACCCACTTTTTGCGCCCATACAAAGATTTTTTTCTTTGTTGGAGAACCATCTTCCACCGTTTTTGCGACGGTATTATAGATTTTTTCGTAGAGCCGTGGTACGGAAAGAAGTACGGTTGG
Source organism: Bacteroidetes bacterium UBA7368 (assembly GCA_002469915.1). GTDB lineage: Bacteria > Bacteroidota > Rhodothermia > Rhodothermales > UBA10348 > UBA10348. The sequence goes on along the minus strand of DKOG01000235.1, from coordinate 2,576 downwards.
CTTCACATCTAATATGTCCCGTGTTACTGTATCGATGCTGCGGGCATAGGATATGATCATGCCGCAAGCAATGGTCCCTAGATATCCGCCAAGTCGTTCGAATGAATGACAAAGGGGAAGAAAGGAAAGGTGTCGACCTCCTTCAGAAAACCGGAGTCTTTGCAAGGCCGACTTCAGGTTTTCACAGAGATTAGCGTGAGTTAGCATTACCCCCTTCGGGTTGCCAGTTGTACCAGAAGTGTAGATCAGGACGGAGAGATCTTTAGGTTTGATCGCTGCTTCGTTCGCTTTGATGGCATCCCTGTATTCCTGGAATAGAGCTTGGCCATTGCTCATGGCGTCGTCAAATAGATCGAGATGATCTGGAGCTTCATCTCTGGATGGAACCATGGAAACGATTCGATCCAACCTCGGGCACAGATCGTAAATCTGCAGGGCCTTCTTAAGTTGTATTCCTGTCGATACGATGAAGACAGAAGCACCGGAGTCGTGGATAATGTAACTGACTTCTTTCGAAGGGAGCGTCGTGTAAAGAGATACATTAACGGCACCCAATAATTGGGTTGCCATATCGGTATACGCCCATTCTGGACGGTTTTCAGATAAAATAGCTACTCGGTCTCCAGGGCGAATCCCTTGCGAATACAAGTATCCGGCCATTGCCTGTACACGGTCTCTGAATTCAGGCCATGTTACGTCTACCCATTCTTTAGACGCTTTATCTACGTACCGGAGTACGACGTGATTTTTTCCAATGTGATAATCGATTAGCCGATTGAACAACTCTGGAATGGTGTTGAAATCAACAAGTGCTTCCATTTCTCTTAGATGTCAACATGATTGTCTGGTTAAAGGTCAAGGTAGGAATACGGACCCCCAATTCACAAGAATCGCTACTTCCTCTCCTCCCCTATAGATACGACTTTCTTGCGTAGAAGGACCCAAGGCCCAGATAGCTATTTTGCTTCAATGCCTACGATATGGGTAAGAGAAGAGTGACCTTCCTCTTCCATCAGCCTCACCAATCCTTTTTTAATGTCTCGTATGACCCCCGGTCCTTGGTAGACTAACCCGGTATACAGCTGAATTAGAGAGGCGCCTGATTTTATGCGTTCGTAGGCTTGCGCGGCGTTTGCAATGCCTCCCACTCCGATGATTGGTAATTTTCCCGAGGTCTTTCGGTAGAGATACTTAACGAGTCCATTGGCACGGGCCCGAATGGGTTGCCCGCTAAGGCCACCGTTTCCAATTTTCGAAATCCGCTCTTTGGAGGTTACCAGCCCATTTCTGTCGGAAGCTGTGTTCGTTGCGATGAATCCGTGTATACCGTGTCCTAGGCAGACTAGAATTAGTTCATCGAACAAGCTATCCAGAATGAAGCTCTCTGCAAGGGGTGGTGAGAACTTGACCACGACCGGCACTTCAAGAGCGAGTTCTTTGCGCAAGGTCATAATGGCCGAAAGCAATTCATCTAATGAGTTTGGGTCCTCAAAGGTCTTGCCTTCTGCCGTGTTGGGACATGAAATATTGAGTGCAACGTAGTCAGCCCAGGGAGCAAGAATGCGAAAGCTCTCACAAAAGTCTTCGATAGCTGCTTTTCCTTCGATCTTGGGATCGTGCGTTTTGGCCAGGTTGACTGCGACCGGAAAAGCGATTTGGCCAGCAGCTTTTTCTAATCTTGGCCGAATAGCCTTGGCACCGGCATTGTTAAGACCCATGCGGTTGATTAAAGCCTGATCATCAGGAAGTCTGAATGCTCTAGGACGAGGGTTTCCTTTGCACTTTTTGGCACTTACTGACCCGACTTCTACAAAACCACATCCTGCCTTTTTAAAAAAGGGAATCATGCGGGCATTCTTATCAAAACCCGCGGCCAATCCAACGGGGTTGGAAAATGTTTTCCCAAACAGCTCCTGGTGCAAACTCGGATGAGCATACTCGAACATAGAATTGAGCATGAACGGTGTGGCCCGCTGAGCAAATCGTGCGGCCCCTGCACCAATGAAGTGTGCGGATTCGGCATCCAAAGCAAACAACAAAGAGCGCAGTTTTGAGTACATTGAGAATGTGTATTTCAATCAGAGAACGTGTTTCAGCCCGTCTTAAGGCTCGGTTCATAGCCTCAACCAAGATACGCTATTCCTGATCCATCATTTCGTCAATTGGTTTCCTATGAGCCTGATTATCTATCAAGTCGATGCTTTCACCAAGCAGGTTTTTAAAGGCAATCCAGCCGCTATTTGCTTTCTCAGCGCATTTCCAGATGATGAAGTGATGCAGGCGGTTGCTCGAGAAATGAATCTTGCAGAAACGGCTTTTCTAGTCGAGCTCGGAGTAGCCAATTGGCAGTTGAGATGGTTCACACCGGTATCTGAGGTGGATTTATGCGGGCATGCGACATTGGCGTCTGCTCATTTGATGTATGAATTAGGTAAGGTGCCACCTGACTCAACGATCCGTTTTCAAACAAAAAGTGGTGAGTTGCGCGTGGTGCAGGCTCATAATGGATTGTTAGAGATGGACTTTCCGGAGGAGCCCATCATGAGACAGATCCCTGGCGAACTGCTCGAGATGGC
>DKOG01000206.1 GCA_002469915.1 Bacteroidetes bacterium UBA7368 | reverse complement strand
GCGGGTGCTTGCCGGGACGTTTGCGGTCTATCTGCTGCTATTAGTAGTTGGGGCACAGGAATCAAGACTGGATACCATGAAGGTGATTCATGGTGTCCCAGAGTATTCTTGGGTAGATCTGGGAAGAACGCCTCGTGGAGGAATGATCAACCGAGATACGCTGGTAAGCTGGAAGTATGTTGATTCTCTGAGACGATTGCGTCTTGCGAGGACGTCGGTTTGGGGCTTTTTCCCTGGTATTGAGGACGACCTATTGCAAGATGGCATTATGGCCATGGAGACGGCTGTAGCCTTCCAGTGGGAGGGTGGTTACGTGTATTCCGAGGCCCTTTTGATGCTGGCAAAAGCTTATTTGGATGCAGAACAGGAGGAAAAGGCTGTCCCTCTCATAGAGGAGGTCATCGAAATTGGAAGACGCAAAGCGGTAGAAGCCCAGATTCTGAAGTTTAGACTTCAGAAAAAAGGATTCATTTTTTGAAAATACGGGGCCTTGGTATTGAGACCAGGACGAAGCGCTCTATGCGTACGTATTTAGCATTACTGGCATGATGAGCATCATCATGGTTTCGCCTTCACGCTGATGAGCAGGGGTAACGACTCCAGCACGATTAGGAGAACTAAATTCGAACAGCACATCTTCGGAATCCACGTTAGTGAGGACTTCTGTCAGGTACTGAGCGTTGAAGCCGATGACGAGATCATCTCCGTCGTAATCACAAGACACGGTTTCCTTAGCGGAGCTTGCGCGCTCGAGATCTTCAGCAGAAATCACTACTTCATCCTTTGAGACGGAGAGGCGGATCTGATTGGTCATGGTAGACGAGTACAGCGCGACACGTTTGACCGCAGCCAGCATAGCATCTCGATTAGCCGTCATCTTCTTGTCGTTATCAACCGGTATAACCGCTTGATAATTGGGATACGGCTCGTCGATTAGTCGTGCCAATACACGTGAGTCGCCGAAATCGAATCCTGCATAGCCACTATCAACTGTTAGGGTGCAAGAATCATCCGTTGCCACCTTAGCAGCCAAGGACATGGCTTTTTCTGGAACGATGAAGTCCATGTCTTCAGTGGCACCGAGTGTGTCCAGTTGGAGTTTTACGAGACGGTGTCCGTCTGTAGCGACGGCTTTACCTGATTCGCGACCAATCTGGAAGTAGATACCCATCATCGCAGGACGAAGTGCATCTTTGGAAACGGCAAAGGACGTTTTTTGGATGGCGCGGCGTAAAAGGGCTCCGTCAGTTTCCACGGTTACCGTATCGGCCAATTCGGGAAGGGCAGGATAATCTGCACCGTCGTATCCGACCATTTTGTAATGTCCCTGATCTGTATCGAGGGCAACATTGAAATCAGCATCCGCTGCAAATCGAACCGGAACGTTCGACAGAGCACGAAGCGTATCGATCAGGCGTTTGGCCGGAACGGCTACGCGAGACGGTCCATCCACTTCAGCAGATACATCTAATCGCTGGACGATAGAGATTTCCAGATCCGTTGCACTTAGGCGCAATTTTCCTGAATCCTCTTCAAACAAGATGCACTCCAGAATGGGAAGTGTACTTTTTGATGGAACGGCACCGCTGACTGTTTGAAGTGCCTTGAGAAGTTCAACGCTGGAAGCGGCGAATTTCATGATAGTATCCTGAGGTTGAAGTGAGACGACAAGGTAACATTTTCAGACATGCGGAATCCACATCTCTGAGAAATTAACGACTTCTCAAATCGATCTTGTTGGTGATCTCTTCAATCATCTCTTTAAACTTAGGATCAGTGTCCATTTGATTGCCTACGCTTTGATTTGCGTGGATGACAGTGGAGTGGTCCCGTCCGCCGAAATGAAGGCCGATAGTTTTGAGTGAATGCTGAGTGAGTTGCTTGCAAAAATACATGGCTACCTGTCGCGCTTGAACCACTTCCCGTTTTCGGGTTTTGGCTCGAACCAGGTCCTCTGCAATGTCAAAATACTCACAAACGAGCCGTTGTATCTGGTCAATACTCAATGTAACACGCGTGTCTGTAATCAGGTCACGCAGAACGTCCTTTGCCAGAGAGAGGTCGATTTCTCGTTTGTGTAGCGTTCCGTGGGCAAGAAGGCGTATCAGCGCACCTTCTAGCTCTCGGATATTAGATTTAATGTTGTGGGCGACAAACTCAAAGATGTCATCACTGATTTCAATTCCGTCTTCAACGGCTTTTCGCTTCAGAATCGCCATTCGGGTTTCAAATTCCGGAGGCTGAAGGTCAGCCGAGAGTCCCCATTGGAATCGAGAAAGCAATCGCTCCTCTATCCCTTGAATATCTCTTGGTGGGCGATCCGCAGACAGGATGATCTGTTTCCCACTTTGATGCAACGCATTGAAGATGTGAAAAAATTCTTCCTGTGTCTTTTCCTTGCCCGAAAAAAACTGGACGTCATCAATGACTAGTAAGTCAATTTGGCGGTAGTAAAGTGAGAAGTCGCTGACCCTGTTGTGCTGAATGGCTTGCACAAACTCATTGGTAAACTGCTCGCTGGATACATACAGAATAGACGCATCTGGTCGGTTGGCGTGTAAATAGTTACCAATCGCCTGGATGAGATGCGTTTTTCCAAGACCGACCCCGCCATAGAGTAGAAATGGGTTAAAGCTCGTGCCCCCGGGTTGCTGTGCGATGGCAAGTGAGGCGCTTCGTGCCAGGCGGTTACAGTCTCCCTCGATAAAGCGGTCAAAGGTATAATTTGGATTCAGGTGGGAATCGACCTTTACCTTTTGGATTCCGGGAATAACAAAAGGACTGCTGATTGCTGGTGAGCCCAATGGGCCCGATGAACTGGAACCTACAGGAGAGCCGAATCCAGTTGAACCGAATGTGGAGGGAGAAGGTGATAGCCCTTGCCTAGGGTTTCTGGGCGAGCCCAAGTTGGGGCGGTTTCCGATTCCTGATAGAGCTGACGTCTGGGGCTCGTTCGCGGGCTGTCTGGCAGGAAGTTGCATGACGGTTCCGTCGAAGCCAGACTCCTGATCCTCATTTTCTATGACCACCTCGTAAAATAGGCGTCCTTCTGCGCCAAGGACTTTAGTAATCGTCTTGCGAAGGAGACCGAAATAATGCTCTTCCAGCCATTCAAAGTAAAAGCGGCTGGGAAGTTGAAGTGTTAGCTTTTGAGTTCCGGTTTCTTCCGTTAAGCGAAGTGCTTTCAACGGAGAAAACCATGTTCTGAAACTCTGCCGACTCACATTATCCTGGATAATGTCAAGGCATTCTTTCCAAACCTGTTCTGGTGTTATCTCTGTCTTGCTCACGTACGTCTACTAGGGCTCAGGAGAGGCAAAGTGCAAACAGTGCCGCAACGGGGTTAACGGTTAGGTGCATCTCGTCCGCGTCAGAGTCCCCACATAGCAGGGGCTCATGGCACTGAAAGTGACACATACTTAGCTTCACATGTTGTCCACATGTGCTGGACTCGGGTAAGTCCATTCGCTTCATTTTAGGCGATGACTATTGAAAAACGATTCCAATAATCGGTGGGGTGCCCTCTTCAAAGCGTCTAAATCGGGCTTTTCGGCCATTTTGCGTGAACAGCCTGGCTTTCGGCCTGATTTGACCAGCAATTTAAAAGTTATCCACAATTGCTGGGGATTCGATGGTAGTGACTGAACGGGCAAAGTTCAAGGATCGGATTCCCGATTTCACACAGGAATTGAATAAAGAGCTTCCAAGACGAACTTCACACGCTTTTCGGCAACAAAGCCCCCTTAGCTACTTTGCGATACGACTAATTATTGCCGTATATTAGCCTTTCTGTATTCGACCGGCTTCGGGTCAAACCTCGAGCGAGGCAGAACGCATGCTTAAGATAGATATCCGTTCATTATCGAACGGCGTACATGATTTGAGTTTGACTCCATCTCCTGAGGAGATCGAGGTCAGTGAAGACAAATTTACTGATCTCAAGTTGGATGTCAGGCTCGATATTGCAAGCAGGCGACTGTACGTTCGCGTGAAGATTGCTGCTACGGCAGCGCTGGTCTGTGACCGGACTTCAGTCGATTACACTCTTCCCGTCAAGGGTTTTTTCTCGGTGGTCTTTGTGCCACCAGAAGAGCTTGATGGAGATGAGGAGAGAGATGATTTGTTTCCCCTTTTACAGGGGGCCGAAGATATCGATCTTACTACCATAGTCAGGGACACTCTGCTTTTGGCGGTACCGATTCGCAAGATCGCGCCTGGAGCAGATGAGGAAGACATACCCACCTCTTTTGGTGAGCCTACGGAAGCGGATCTCGATCCGCGATGGGTTGCACTAAAAGCGTTAAAGTCTGACTCCGGAACTGAATCCCGTTAAAGAAGAAATAGATACGCCCCGGTTGCATTATGGCAAACCCAAGACGTAAAAACTCGAAAGCGCGCACGCGCCAGCGCCGCACAACCTACTACAATCGGTTGAGTGAGCCTACCACAATGGAATGTCCTAACTGTGGTGAAACCAAGCTGATGCATCGCGCATGCCCTTCCTGCGGTCATTACCGTGGTCGTGCGGTCAGCGATCGAGAAAACGCATAGTCCGAACGATAAAGATGTGTTTAAACGCGATCTTTCAAGGTAGGAATACTCTGATTGCTGGCGTTGACGTATCTTTTATTTTGTATCCGACGCATTTTTCCGGCTCACCATTATTTTAGCACTCCATGCCGACACAAATTGCCGTTGACGCGATGGGGGGAGATCATGCCCCCGATGTTGTCGTAGAGGGAGTCGCTGCCGCGCTCAAAAGCCGTCCAGGCGAACTGGATGTTTGGCTGACGGGCCCTGCAGACCAGTTATCTGTGTTGGTTGCCCAGTTGGATCCAGAGATTCAGGCGAAAATCCGAGTTGTGGATTCGCCC
>DKOG01000140.1 GCA_002469915.1 Bacteroidetes bacterium UBA7368 | reverse complement strand
GAAATGAAATCGCCTTCGCAGCTCAGTGTAATTTTGATGATGTCCTTGGCGCCCAACCCTTCCGGAATCATGATTTCAGAGCACGATTCCGTGACGACTCCGGTAAAAATCAAATCTCCTGCGACAACGTCAAAAGCAGACCCATCGTCAAAGACTAGCGAGCTGGGCGTATGCGTCGTAGTTCCCAACAGATTGATAGCCTCAGGATATTTGATGCCCTCCACGTTTTTGAGCTTTACGCGCAACACGTATTCCTGAACATCCTCATTTTCACCGGCTGGTAACGGTGACATTTCCATTGATTCAATCAGCTCAATGGACGTCAAGGCGTCCATAACGTTTTCCTCTTCATTGGCACCGGTGGTGTCACAACCGGACAAAAGTATGCCAGCGGCCAGAGTTAGCGTCATTAAGCAGTGTCGAAATCCGGTCCAGCGATAGTGCACCGCGCGACAAGTCGTAGTTGTTTTCATGATAATCCTCCACATCGTTCAACTTCACAATTGACTTTCGATGTGCACCTCGCACACCGATTTCAGGAAGTAGAGGAATCAAGGAGAAGGGTTGTAACAGAAAAACTCAGTTTTCTGGTACTTCATCACGTCAAACGCAAAAACGCGTCCCGATTACCAGCCGTACTCGTGTTTGTCCATGACCTGGCTGGGCTTGCCAACAATCAAAGGATCGGGCAGGTTTACGACAGTGCGGTCTTTTTCGGGATAGTTCAACTTGTGGAGAAAGTGCTTCATGCAGTTGAGGCGAGCCCTTTTTTTATCATCAGACTTGACGATGGTCCAAGGTGCTTCCAGCGTATCGGTATGGAAAAACATCTTGAGTTTAGCCTCGGTGTAGTCATCCCATTTATCACGTGAAGCTTTGTCGATTGGACTAAGTTTCCATTGCTTCAGTGGATCCACTGCTCGTGAGTCCATCCGCTCATATTGAGCCGACTGCGTCACAGAAAACCAGTATTTGAATAAAATCGTTCCAGAACGAACCAGCATGCGCTCCAGTTCGGGTGCCTGTCGAAGAAATTCTTTGTACTGTTTACCCGTGCAGAATTTCATTACGCGCTCTACACCGCCTCGATTATACCAAGACCGATCAAAAAAGACGATCTCACCATTCGTTGGGAATCGATTGATGTAGCGTTGAAAGTACCACTGACCTTGTTCTTCTACGCTCGGCTTTTCAAGTGCAATAACGCGAGCACCACGAGGATTCAAGTGCTCCATAAATCGCTTGATAGTACCTCCCTTGCCTGCAGCATCTCGGCCTTCGCAAATGACGATGATACGTTTTCCAGACTCTTTGACCCACCGCTGAACCTTCAGAAGCTCAATTTGCAATAATCGTTTTTCGAACTCGTAGATGTCTCGACTCACTTTCTGCTCGTAAGGATAAATACCCTCTTGGAAAAGTAAGTCGATCTGTTCCTTCGTGTACCCCAAATCATCTTGGATGGAGTCTGTTTTTCCACCACTTGGGATCAGCTTGCTGGAACCCGTTTCGCCCAATTCGTGAGTCTCTTTACCATCTTTGGTTGCTTCAGCAGTGCCCGCCATATCTCTACTAACTGGTTAAATAGGATCAAGAATGTAATGTGTAGAACGGATCATTGCGAGAGGGTTTTTCCCTACACAAGAACTGTTTAGTATTGATCTCGGAAATGCGATGAAATGCCTCATTGGAAAGCAGACTTTTGATCTGAATACTGAAGGCTCTCTCTGTCATATTTTGTTGGACCATGTAAAAATCTGATCCGAAAAGAATGCGCCTTCCGATCAGTTCATCACGTACCAAAACATCAATCAGGGGATGAATTTGAGCATCATAGGCTGAATACGAAATGTCAGCGTAGACTTGAGGAAACGCTTTCATGAGTTCCAAGATGATCGAAAGCCAGTTTGTTTGGCCTAAATGTTTGGGCCACGGTTCGGAAAGCCACTTTCGGCATTCTTCAGTCCCGCCCATATGGGCAAAACAGACTTTTAGGTTTGGGTACTTTTGGAATACGTATTTGAATCCTGAGGGATCAGAGAGGAGGTCGGTCCACTTTGCGTTGGGTGTTCCTGGTTTTGGTTTTGGACCTGCTTCCTTTGGCCAAGGGAACGTGGATAGAGGACCACGGAAATACGCACCTCCACGAGAGCAATGGGTCATTATGGGTATTTGAAGGGCTTCCGCCCACTGCCAAAGCGGATCCAGTCTGGTATCGAACGGAAAAAAACCTAAGGCCGGATAGATTTTGATCCGTGAAAAATGTTCGCTTTCGACTAGATGACGCACTAGTTGAAGAAGATCGGGGCGACGGGGATCAACGGCTACGAACGGATATATTCGGGGGCCAATATGTGGGTCTCTCTTCAGTTGTTTTAGGTCATCAAGCTGATCCATATACGACTTTTTGGGTTTACCGGCTGCCATATACTCGAAGTCCATAGGGAGTACAATAAACGAGGCATCAGGTGGGTAGTAGCCTTGAAGTAGTTCGAATACCTCCCGTGGGGATGCGTGGGCACCAATACCAGCAAATGCAGATAACCGATCAATCTGAGGATGATTTAGGACATTACCGACCCACGATAAGAGTATCCTGGTCACGCGAACGCCTAATCTGGACCACATCAACTTCATAATGAAGCGCAGTCCGAAAAAGCGTTCAGGGATGGACTGTATCGTAAAAAGATGCACGTGCGCGTTGATCATAACGATAGAACTAAGATGATTTTCTATGCCCTACCTAGAGAAACGAAAACCAGCCATTCGAACGACATAATTCAAAGCAAATGATCTGATAAGAAGCTGCTTTTCCGTGCAATGTACCGGCTAGACGCATCAGCTAGACGCATTGGCTAGCCTGCCGTTGGAATTATTGAGGAAGGGGCTGGAATTGGCCTCTCATTCTAGGTGAAAGGGCAGTATTTTTTCCTTCGGGTAACTCGGGTATTTGCAAGCTTTCCCTACATTTTGTGTAGGGCGCAGTTAGGATACTTTGGTTCGTTCACACTTACGTGGTCTCTTTTATATGCGAAAGCTCCTTCTCCTACTCTTTATTGTAGGCTTTAGCGCTCAAGTTTCTCATGCTCAGCATTCTGTTGCACGCCAATGGAATGAAGTATTACTGCAGTCTATCCGAGAAGATTACGCACGCCCAACTGTGCATGCTCGAAATCTATTTCATTCGTCAGTAGCCATGTGGGATGCATGGGCGGCATATGATGCTCAGGCTGAGCCCTTTTTACTTGGAAACGCTGTCCAAGGCTTTGAATGTGCCTTTGATGGTATCCCGGCTCCGGCTTCGACGGTCAGTGCCAGAAATATGGCGATCAGTTATGCTTCGTACAGGCTACTGAAACATCGGTTTACCTTTTCTCCGGGTGCGGCATCAGCGATGAATCGATATCAGGAGATGATGAATAGGTTAGGGTATGATACAGCTGTCACATCTACGAACTATCAAAGTGGGGATCCGGCCAGCCTTGGGAATTATATAGCCTCATGTCTAATCGAATTTGGTATGCAGGATGGTGCTAATGAAGACATTCTTTATTTAAATCGATTTTATCAGTCAGTGAATCCGCCGATGGCACCGCCGCTTCCCGGCAATCCTAATATTCAGGATATGAATCGCTGGCAGCCTCTTTCATTTGATGTCTTTGTTGATCAATCAGGAAATGAAATTCCCCTTGGAACACCTGATTTCCTAGGTCCGGAATGGGGATCAGTCGTTCCGTTTTCTTTGAGCACGAACGATCTAAAGATTTTCGAGCGGGATGGGGACGAATATTGGGTATATCACGATCCGGGTGCTCCGCCTTATTTAGACGTGCAGAATGGTGGTGGCCTTTCGGATGAGTACAAATGGAATTTTGCACTGGTCGCCGTTTGGTCGGCCCATTTGGATCCGACGGACGGTGTTCTTTGGGATGTGTCTCCAGCACGAATCGGAAATATCGATATTAATACGTTTCCCCGAGACATTGAATCATTAAGAGATTTTTATGACCTAATTGAAGGTGGAGATCCTGGTCTTGGACATAGAATAAACCCCGCGACCAATGCGCCCTATTGGGCTCAGATGGTTCCTCGTGGCGATTATGCCCGTGTTCTCGCTGAATTCTGGGCTGATGGACCTGATTCTGAAACGCCTCCAGGCCACTGGTACACGATTCTTAATCATGTGAATGATGACCCGTTACTGGAGAAGCGTTTCAAGGGGGCTGGTCCAATTCTTGATGATTTAGAGTGGGACGTAAAGGCGTATTTGGCCCTAGGAGGTACCATGCATGATGCCGCTATTACGGCATGGGGCATCAAAGGATGGTATGATTACATTCGGCCCATTTCCGCGCTCAGGGGCATGGCGGAATTCGGTCAAAGCTCCGATTCGGCGCTCTCCCGATTCCATCCTGCAGGTATTCCTCTGATTCCAGGGTATATCGAGATGGTCCTGCCAGGAGATCCCCTCATAGGTGCTTTGGGTGAGGAATTGCACAAGATCAAGATTCTAGGATGGAGAGGTCCTGAATTTGTTTTCAATCCAGAAGAGGATGAAGGAGGCGTTGGCTGGGTGCTAGCGGATAATTGGTGGCCTTATCAGCGTCCCAGTTTTGTGACTCCACCATTCGCTGGCTATGTATCGGGTCATTCTACGTTTTCGAGAGCCGCTGCTGAGATGATGACGCTTTTTACGGGTGACGAATTTTTTCCGGGAGGAATGGGCCAGTTTGTGGCGCCGAAGAATGAATTTTTAGTATTCGAAGACGGCCCAAGTGAGGACGTCATTCTGCAGTGGGCTACCTATCGGGATGCCTCCGATCAATGCAGTTTGTCTCGGATATGGGGAGGCATTCACCCTCCGGCAGATGACATTCCTGGCCGCCTTATGGGAGAGAAAATCGGAATCGAAGCGTTCGCTTTTGCTGAGCGGTTTTTTTCCGGTCAGGCCACCGATATCGATGAGGCAGAGGTACCTGTAAATTTAGAGCTCTTTACCTCTTTCCCCAATCCGATTCGTTCCGGACAACACTTCCGAGTAGATACCCCAGAGCAGGGAACACTTACGATCGTAGACCTCCAAGGGCGTGTGGTTAAAAGCACAGACCTTCGGGCTGGTACGAACATGATCACGAGTCAGGAGCTGTCGTCTGGAGTCTATATGATGCGCTTAGCCACCCGTACGACTCAGTCTCACCGATCACTTATCGTATTGAACTAGCGTCATAGCATGACCAGTTTTTTGACTTCTTCAAGGTAGTCTGAGTATTCGGGTTCAAACATGATATCACGAATGGCCGTGGGGAGGTCACTCGTGCGTTCTGCCGGGCCCTCGAATCACGTCCTGGTGTCCTGGTGTAGATCAATAGCCATGATCTAGCCTCTTTCAGATTTGGACTTACCAATCCAAAAGATCTGAAACGAGGCTTTGAGAAAGTGAATGGGAAGGTCATCGGGTGGCGTAAGGTGCCGCCCATATCATTGATGTAATGGATTCCCTTGGAAATAGGCCTAGCTGCCTTGCTTCATTTCACGCCCACGTACGATCACAAATGCGATCAGGGTGAAGACAAAAAAGACCAATAGCATCCAGGCTACCGCAGACATGGTACCCATAATGGCGCCATAAATTTCTAAAACCCATGCCTCAGTCGTCAGTTCAGCCACGACCTCGCTATCTCCTTGGGGTCGGAGATATTTTTCTAAGTCCCAGACTCGAACTCCCCCGGAAACTCCGACGACGTAAATGGCGAAAGAAAGGTATTTGGTCCAAGCGTAGGAGATTTCATCGGCGAGAATGCGATCTAAAATCTGTTGAACCGGCTTCTGGAAGACCTTCGCGATAATGAAAGAGACCACAACAGCTAGGACAAATGTGGCGCCAAGAAGGGAAATAAACATAGCGGTACCTTCGGTAAATGTGTCTTAGTAGCTCCCTTTGAATACCTGGTTCAGAGTGGAAAACGTACCATAAATAATCAACAAATGCATTTTTGATCTACACGACCTGATCTAAAGCCGCTGCTAAGTCGTCTATTTGATCTTGGTAAGACTCCAGACCCACCGAAATTCGCATGTCACCCAACGAGATACCCAGATCTTTGAATTGTTCTGGCGGTAACTCTTTGAGATAACTGATGGCCGGTGCATAAATCAAACTCTCATGCCCACCCCAGCTTACGCCAATTTGAAAGACATCTAGGGAATTGAAGAACCGTTTGATTAAGGTGAGATCATCTGTGTTGAGTACAAAACTCATTAGGCCGGTATAGCCGGTCATGAGTTTCTGTCCTAAATCGTATTGAGGATGACTTTTCAGTCCGGGGTAGCGGACCTGCCGAACAGAGGGATGGGCCTCGAGAAAGCTGGCAACTTTCAATGCATTTTGCTGATGGCGTTCGAGGCGCATCGGTAGGGTTCGTAGAGATCGCGTGAGTAACCACGAGGTGAACGGTGCGATAGCGCCACCAAACCATTCACCTTCTTTGACCGTGATGTCCTTGATGCGCTCTGGGGTGGAGATAATGGCTCCGGCAACAATGTCCGAATGGCCCCCTAGGTACTTGGACACGGAGTGTACTTCTAAATCTACCCCCATGGCCCAAGCTTGCTGAAAAAGGGGGGTAGCCCAGGTGTTGTCGATCATCGTCAAAATGCCTTTAGACTTGGCAAAAGCGACGATGGCGGGAATATCTTGAAGCGAAAAAATGGCCGAAGACGGACTCTCGAGAATGATGAGTCTGGTTTTATTGGTAACGGCCTGCTCAAAGTCTGAAAGATGATTTCCAGCAACAAAAGTGGTGGTCAGACCGAGTTTGTCGCTCAAATACGTGTTTAGAAAGTTGTTGGTTGGTCCGTAAACGTTTTTTACCGCAACCACATGATCTCCAGCGGAAACGGCATGGAAGATGGCTGCTGATATGGCGGCCATTCCAGAGGAAAACAGACGACAGGCTGCTCCTTCACCTGCCAGTGCAGCAACCTTCTTTTCTGCGACCGTGGTCGTTGGGTTGGAAAGACGGGAATAAATGGGTCGTTCTGTTC
>DKOG01000045.1 GCA_002469915.1 Bacteroidetes bacterium UBA7368 | reverse complement strand
GTGTTTCACGTGAAACACTGGACATAAAAACAGCCCCTGGAGAGGCTGAAGGGAGATCAGCAACCAGATGAAACCAAATAAAAGCATATATCCCATATCGGTAACGCCAGAGCAAGACGCTCTTTTGCGGTCCTATGCAGACATGTTGGTCGAGGTAAATAAACGCTTCAATCTTATATCTAGGGGCGATGTTCGCCAAGCGATGAGCCATCATATTGCGCATTCATTAGTACTGGCAACAAAAGACGTCCCTGCTGGGTCGAAGGTGGTGGATTGGGGTTCGGGCGGAGGTCTTCCAGCGATTCCCCTGGCCATAATGTGGCCCGATGTACAGGTTATCGCAGTCGACTCTAACGGAAAGAAAACACGCTCAATCGAGTTGTTTTGCAGAAAGTTAGGTATTAAGAATTGTACTACTTGGCAGGGAAGGGCAGAGCAAAGTAGCGGACATGTTCAGTATAGTGTTTCACGTGCAACAGCACCTCTTAGTGATTTGTGGTCCTGGCATAAGCGAGTATATCAGGTAGGAAGTAGTCCACCTGTCGGTTCGTGGGCTGAGGGGCTTATCTGTCTAAAGGGAGGCAATCTCGACGCCGAAATTGCCTCGTTGAAGGCATTGGATGTGGAAGTGCAGGTAGATGTGCAGCCTCTTAGAGAATTAGCCCATGATCCGTATTTTTCTACCAAGAGATTGGTTCATGTTACTTCCACCATTGTATAGCGCGAATTCGAATGCCCAAATCTGATAAGCAGGGTACCCGTACTGAGCGACTTTTCGCGACCATCTTGCTGCTTCAAAACAAGCCGCAAATGACTTCAAGGGACTTGGCCGAGCACTTTGAGGTGTCTAGAAGAACTATCTTTAGAGACCTTCGCGCGCTCTCGGACTCCGGCGTTCCGCTGACCTATTCGGAAGGAGGTGGATACGAGATTCTGGATGGATATCAGCTTCCACCCTTGATGCTCACTGCCCGCGAAGCGGCTACCCTCATCGTGGGAACGGAGTTCATGAAGCTACAATCAGATGCTTCCTTACGAGAAGATGCCGATGCCGTAGCCCTCAAGATACGGTCCGTTCTGCCCAGGGAAATTGGCGAGTATGTAGATCAGCTTTCTGAAAACACCGTGCTCGACCCCTATTGGTTGCAAGCCGTGCAAGCCGAAGGAGGAGACTCTGGGAAGTGGTATAAATTGTCTGAAGCCGTAGCTAGTTCTCGTAAGGCAATCATGGAGTACTATGTAGAATCGCGAGACGAATTGACGCAGCGACGCGTTGATCCATTAGGCTTAGTCTACTATACCGATCATTGGAATTTGATCGGGTATGATCACTTACGAGACACGATTCGAAATTTTCGATTGGATCGAATCCATGAGCTTTTTGTGTTGACGGAAAAATTTGACCGCCCCGAAGGATTCCAGCTCCAGAAATATCTGCAGCAAAATGGAATGGGTACTTCATTGGTTGAAATCAAACTCGAGTTTTCACCAGCAGCATTTCGGTTAGCTCGAACAAGTATACCCGCAAAAATAGAAACAGAAGTAGAAGTCGATTCTGGAATACAGGTTACGTTTCGATTCGACAACCAAAGTTATCTGACCAATTGGTTGATGCGTTTTGGGTCTGATGTAAAAGTGATTGCCCCAGACTCCATGGCGGCGGCCCATCGCGACGCCGCAAGTAAAATTATGGCTCGCTACTGAGCAGTTTACTGAAATTACGGGCTTGTACTAATTACTAATAATTAGTATAGACCTAAGCGGTGATTTAGAATATCTCCATAAAGCATTGCAGCGCATGGGTTTATAGGATTTGTCACCAATGTGTCTTGGCTCTTAGACGCTATAAATAATACGCAGTCTGCCCTATGCCTCAGATCGTGACTCTGAAGGGGTGCCTTTTTTTAGGGTTTTATTCAGCTGTACGACCACTTTACGGGCAGCTTCTATCGAGGGTATTTCCTGGATGATAGCGCGCAGTTTGCCACTGCTACTTTCCTTCAGAACGTATCGCTGGGAAATAAGAGTTAACCGTTCTAGCAAAGGGTGAAAGAGGTGTTCAAAAAACCATGGGTCCTCCTCGGTCGAAGGCATGGATAGAAATAGGCGTTCGTTTTTGAACACCACTTTGGAGAGGCGAATTTTTTCGGCTTCCATTTTGAGGTCCATGGATGCCAGCAAATGCTCGACCTCAGCTGGGGGTGGCCCGAAGCGATCGGTTAACTCCTCTCGGATTCCAGAGAGGGTTTCTGGAGTGCGGCACTCTGAAATTTTCCGATACAGATTGAGTCGCTCTATTCGATTGGACAAATACGTCTCAGGAATAAATGCATCTTCATCTACTTCAACGAGGGTCTCTTTTGAACGGGGTGTTCTCGGCGAATCAAAGAGATCAGAAAACTCTTCCGATCGTAGGTCTTCAACCGCTTCGTCTAATATGCGATGGTAGGTTTCGAAACCTACGTCTGCAATGACCCCACTTTGTTCGGCGCCCAACATATTACCGGCCCCGCGTATATCGAGATCTCGCATGGCCAAATGGAAACCGCTTCCCAGGTCACTGAATTCTTCGACAGCTTGAAGTCTCTGTTTGGACTCTCGAGTCAATCCATGTACCGAGGGGACGAGCAGATAGCAAAATGCTTTGCGATCTGATCTTCCCACTCTTCCTCTTAGCTGATGGAGTTCAGCTAGCCCGAAATGATCGGCACGATTGATGATGATGGTATTGGCATTTGAGATATCTAGACCGTTCTCAATGATATTCGTACTGACCAATACGTCGAACTTGCCTTCAACAAACTCCATCATGACCCTCTCGAGATCGGGTCCTTTCATCTGTCCATGAGCCGTTTGAATACGGATGTCAGGAACCAGCATGCGAAGCATGGCATTGATTTCGTTGATGGATTGTACTCGGTTGTGTATGAAAAAGACCTGACCACCTCTGTTTATTTCATAAAGCAGGGCGTCTCGGATGACATCCTTGTCAAAGGTGTGAATCTCGGTATTGATGGGCTGGCGGTTGGGCGGTGCCGTAGCAATGATGGATAGATCGCGCGCGCCCATTAAGGAGAACTGCAGAGTTCTAGGAATTGGCGTAGCTGTGAGCGTGAGCGTATCGATGGATACCTTGAGCTTCCTCAGCTTTTCCTTCATACCTACCCCAAAGCGTTGCTCTTCGTCAACGATAAGCAGGCCTAGTTCGCTGAATTCAACGTCCTTGGAAACCAATCGATGGGTCCCGATCACCAAATCAATCTTACCGGTCTTTAAATCGCTGATGGTTTCCTTGAGCTGTGCCGATGACCGAAACCGTGAAAGAACACCAATATTGACCGGGTAGTTGGCAAGGCGCTTTGAAAATGTTCGATAGTGCTGCATTGCCAGCACGGTTGTCGGCACGAGAATGGCTACCTGCTTTCCGTCTTGAACGGCCTTGAAAGCGGCTCTGATGGCAATCTCAGTTTTTCCAAACCCAACATCGCCGCAAACTAAGCGGTCCATTGGAACCGGGTTTTCCATGTCAGCCTTAACGGCTTCGCTAGAGGCAGCCTGGTCTGGCGTATCCTCAAATTGAAAAGAGGCTTCGAGCTCTTGCTGCCAAATAGTATCCGGTCCAAAAGCGAATCCATCGGACTGTTTTCGTTTTGCGTACAGTCTAATGAGATCCCGAGCGATATCCTTAACACGAGACTTAGTGCGGGATTTGGCTTTCTCCCACTGCCCCGATCCTAGCTTGGTTAATGCAGGCTGATGGCCTTCCTTCCCTTTGTACTTGTGCAGCTTGTAAAGGGCATTGACGTTAACGTATAACACGTCGCCGTTCAGATAAAGTAACCGCACGACCTCTTGCTTGCGTTCCCGAACAACAATTCGTTCTAAACCGCCAAACTTTCCCACTCCGTAGTCAATATGGACCACGAAATCGCCAGGTGTAAGGTGCTGAAGCTCTCGCAGGCTAATCCCACCATACCGCTGTTTTTGCTTACGGGCGGTTGGGCGATGATACCGGTCAAATATCTCATGGTCCGTGTACAAAGCGAGTTGAAGTTCATCCACTTCAAAACCACGATGAAGAGACTCTACTTTAAGAGCCGTTCTGCCTGCTTCAAGGTCTTCCTCAAGCAACTCCATCATACGACCTTCCTGTCCGGGGTTGTCGCATAAAATGGTAGTTTTTAAGCCATTTTGATGGTTTTCTTGTAGGCGTCGTCGAAGCTGAGCGATACGCGTGTTGAACGAGGGTTGCGGTCTTGAACTCACCTCTATGCGTTCGTCAACATCCTCTTGAAACGGTCCTAAATGAAGGCAAGGAAATGGGTAAAGCGCAGTGCGGAGCTCAGCTTCGTTGAGAAAAAAATCACTCGTTCCAGCTACATCTTCATCGCGCGTAATAGCGGCCTGCCGGGCCTCGTCACGGGCGTTAAAAGTCGCTGTCGCGGCATCGTATAGTTGAGCACTGTTGATGAGGGTTAGTAAGCCGCCTGTTCCTCGAAAATGATCTGTTAGCGGAATGCGCGCTCCTTCGCTTTCATCGGCCGACGCATCCATGTTGGGAACGATGCGGGCTGAAGTTCGGCGACTAACAGAGCGCTGCGTATGAATATCAAACTCCCTGATGGAATCTATTTCGTCACCGAAATATTCGATTCGGATCGGAAAAGCACCGGTAAATGGAAAGATGTCCAAAATGCCCCCGCGCAAGGCAAGATCACCGGGTTGCTCCACGAACTCTGTACGCGTAAACCCCTGTCCCACTAAACGTTCAATCAATTCTTTTGGATCGACTTCCATACCGTTCTGCAGATCCATCGAAGCCTGTTCAACCTGATCAGAGGGAGGCATTTTCTCAATGAGAGCCTCGACTGATGTCACGATGATGCCCGAGAAATTGTCGACCAAGCGTTGCATGACATCTGCCCGCTGAATGACAGGTGCCGGGTCAGGAACGTGCTCGGAATCAAACGGTCGGTTATCCGATGGCGGTAGTAATACGACGCTGTCTTCAGATCCAATAATTTGTTGGAGATCGGAGCAAAAAAACGCGGCGCTATCCGGGTCTTCTAGTACGCAGAGCAATGGGCGCTTGGCCCGTTCGTGAGCTAGTGCAGTCAGAAAAGCAGGCAATGACCCGGCAGCGCCGCGCACTGACATGTGCTCGCCAACTTCTGTGTCATACGGTGTTGAGGTTACCCACTCTCCGAGTCGTTTTGAAAAGGATGCTGAGGTAATGTTCTGATATATGGCCGAGAGAGACAAAGGAGATCGAGCTGATTGAAAGGCTTAAGGGGGAGACGACGGATCCATCTACTGATTCGTAAACGGGTGGTTCGCGCATTTATGCTGGAGAATAGGCCTCGCCCAGTATGGCATAGCGAACAAAACCTGAGGCTGCCTCCAGCCGTTCTCTTGCTTCCTGTGCACTCACGCCGGATAAATTGATGACAAGTGCTGTTTTTACATGTCCTCCTGCTTGATCCAGCAAGGACGTGGCTTCCCCATAATCTACACTTGTAGCCATCATTACCGTTCGTTTAGATCGTTCCACCAGTTTGGCGTTGGTCATCTGCAGATCAACCATCATGTTCTCGTAAACCTTGCCCATTCGGATCATGGATGCAGTGGTAAGCATATTGAGAACCAGTTTTTGTGCCGTCCCACTTTTCATGCGAGTTGAGCCCATTACGACTTCGGGTCCTACTACTGGACAAATGGGCACATCTACATCGAGCGAAAATGCTGAACGGGGGGTACACGTGATAAAGAGTGTTTTACACCCGATTTCCCGAGCCCAATTCACAGCCCCCACAACGTAGGGTGTGCGTCGACTGGCGGCAATTCCGCATACCACATCCTTGGCCGTAACGCCGGCCTCGATGAGTGCAAGTTTTCCATTTTCTTCCAAATCCTCAGCACCTTCTTGGGCTTGAAAAACAGCAGGAAGCCCCCCTGCAATTAGGCCTTGAACCATTTCTGGGTTCGTACCAAATGTGGGTGGACACTCAGAGGCATCCAGGATCCCTAGTCGTCCACTGGTACCAGCTCCAGCATAAAACAGGCGTCCACCTTGTTGAAATGCATGAACAATATGGTTTACTGCGATTTCTATGGCATCTAGCTGAGTCCCGACGGCTTCTGCGACCAGTTGGTCTTCAGCGTTCATAATCTCGAGAATATCGCGTACCGATGCAGTATCTATTTGCATGGATCGCGGATTACGCTGTTCGGTGGCCAGCTTCTGGATTTCGTTAAACAGTGGTGGAGCGTTGCTCATTCGAACCTAGATTGGATGGATTACGTGCCTCTTGTAGGCAAGTTGAAGGGTTTCAAAACGGTAATCAAGCACCGAACGAAAACTCTCCCTCAGCGTACCCCAAAAAGAGCGATAATATCCTGAAAAGCGCAAAAAAGACGGAGCTAGATCCAGACTGTGATCATCAAGTCCTTACATCTTAAGAACTACCGGGGCCACGAAGAATCTCAGGTTCGGTTTGATGATCGCATGAATCTACTTGTAGGAGCAAACGGCGTAGGCAAAACGAACATATTGGAAGCGGTACACACGCTGTGTCTGTCGCGTAGTTTTTTAACATCGCGGGACCGCTACGTGTTACGTAAAGGTGCTGCATTGTACGAAGTCGAAGGTGTATTTGAATCCGATCATCGTGGAGAAATAAAGGTACGTGTAGCCTTTATGCCTGGTGAGGGCAAAAAAGTGTTTATCGGAGGATCTTCGCTTGAGCGCATGGCGGATTTAGTGGGTCGCTTTCCCATCGTCGTGTTTTCGCCGGACGATCATAAGCTAACATCCGAGGGACCAGAAGTGAGAAGGCGCTTCTTGGACAATATTGTCTCGCAGGCCAGTTCGTTGTACCTGGACAATTTATTGCGCTACCGGAAGGCATTAAAACAACGCAATGAACTCCTTCAAACATCTAGGAAGCGTAGACAACAGCCAGATTCTATTCTGCTTTCTTCCTGGACCGAAGAGCTGATTCGCTACGGCGCTGCCATCATAGAAGATCGAATCGAGTTTGTGGAGGCCTTTTCAATTCACCTTGAGAAAGAGTATTCCCGCATCGCCGATGTGGTAGAGCGCCCTTCTATCCAGTATGAACCCCTTTCAGATCAGTCTGCACCTTCTGAATCTGTAGAATCCCGCTACCGAGAGTTAATACAGTTAAAATCACGCCACGAAATAGACAGGGGCATGACGCTTGTTGGCCCACACCGAGATGATCTGGATATGTTTTTAGGTGCCTTGCCTGTTCGCAGGTACGCATCGCAAGGACAACATCGTACTTTTGGAATGGCGTTGAAGTTGGCGCAATACGCCTATCTGCGAGAGCGCACAGAGGAAATGCCGATATTGCTTTTGGACGATATATTTGACAATCTCGATCCTGAGAGGATTACCGCTTTCCTAGACATCTTGGGTTCTGATTCTATTGGTCAGAGTATTACGACGGCTGCCAGAAAAGAAATTGTTCATAATCATTTAGCGGGTCACGACTGCCACACCATACCGGTGTTTGCCGGTGGGAAAGTGGACCCAACACCTGAAGAATCCCCTTCTCTATCATGAGTACAATGCAGAGATCCTCCATACACTCGACGATCACAGTCGCTCTCTTACTGGTTTTTGCCGCCGGGTGCGCATCATCCGTGAACCCTATTTCAGGACGAAAATCGTTTGGCTACGCTTGGTCTCCGCAAGAAGAGATCCAAATTGGATCAGAATCAGATGCCTCGATTGTTGCTCAATATGGAGAATATGACGATCGAGATCTGGCCCAGTATGTGGATTCACTAGGCCAAGCGCTGGTGCGTGTCAGTCATGTTCGGCGAGGGGATGTAGACCCGGTATGGGCCAATATGCCGTTTCATTTTCGTGTACTCGACAGTCCGGTCGTGAATGCCTTTGCCTTGCCAGGAGGCTTTGTATATGTGACCCGTGGATTACTGGCTCATCTCGAAAACGAAGCCCAACTAGCCGTTGTACTGGGACATGAAATTGGTCATATAGTGGGCAGGCATGGCTCGCGCGCTATGCGTCGTCAGCAGTTTGGTATGGGCGCTCTGCTTCTTGGAGCGATTGGAGGCCAAGCCGTGCTAGGAGGTAATGCCGCGCAAAACGTGATGGATGTTGGTGGCACGGCGACTCAGTTGATGTTTCTCAAATACGGTCGAGATGCCGAGTCAGAATCTGATCAGTTAGGAGTTGAATATGCGGCAATGGCCGGATATCGAGCAGCCGAAGGCGCTGCGTTTTTCCGATCCCTAAAACGACTCAGTGATAAAGCCGGAGCCGCATTGCCGAGCCTTCTCTCGTCGCACCCTGACCCGGGCAATCGAGAAATCTATATCCAGCAACGTAGCCAGCGTTATGCGGCTGATTTTCCCATGAACAAAGTGGGACGCTCTTCTCTTTTTAGGCACGTTCATGGATTAGTGTATGGAGAAGATCCCCGTCAGGGATTTGTGCAAGCTGGCGTCTTTTACCATCCACAGATGAAATTCCGTTTTCCGGTGCCATCAGGGTTTCAAGCGATCAACCAGCCTACTCAGGTTGTGATGGTTCCAGAAAATCAGCAAGCTGTCGTTGTCTTCGCTATTGAGGCGTCGTATGGTCGGGCCCGCGAAGCAGCTGATGCCTTTAAGGCTCAGGAAGGCATGCAGGTGGTGGAATCAGGGCTGGGACAGGCCGGTGGGTTACCATCCCATTACGTTATTGCTGACGCCTCTGATAGTGAAGGGAATGCTCTTCGCCTCCGAGTGCAATACATCGAGTATGCAGGAAGTGTCTTCTCGTTTACCGGAATGGCGCTGAAAAATCAGTGGTCTACCTATGCGGGAAGCTTTTCTTCCACCATGCAGGGATTCAGACAAGAGACTAATCAGGCCATTTTATCAAAGCAACCGAGTCGAGTCGCCTTGCGAACCGTCAGAAATACGACGACGTTCAACGCATTAGTATCCGGACAAAGTGTGGATCCTTTAACGCTGGCCATTTTGAACCAAGTTGAATTGAACGCACGAGTTCCAGCAGGAATGATCTATAAAATCGTTCGCTAGCTGCTGGCACTAGATGGTTGTTTCTCCTGGGGGAATGAGAATAGCTTCGCCGCCCACGCACATCTTCTTGTTCAGGTAGATGTAGGTTTTCATTTTAATGTGGCGATACTTTTCAATCTTTTCGGCCACTTTCACTTCAACTGTGATTTCAGAGTCGACCGGAACGGGGCGCAGAAAACGGGCCTGAATGGAGACCGCGATGCATCCAGGACCAGGAAAGTCACGACCTAGAGCTTTGGAAATGATGCCAAGCAGGAAAATTCCATGCACGATCGGCTTGCCAAAGCGTGTGGTTTCAGCATACTCAGCATTAATATGAATAGGATTGTCGTCTCCCGTCACGTCAGCAAATGTTTGAACATCTGCAGCTGAAATAAATCGAGTAATGGTAGCGGATTGCCCTACTTCAAGTGCGTCGTAGGTGTTCGGATTGATACTCATGGATTTGTGCTGATTCGAAATAAGGGGATGCCTTAGAAGATAAAAGGGCCCTGAACGGAGTCCGATCATCATGTGCAAACCTAAGGCACAATGAGGCTATTCGGCGAGGTTGCAGGCATGAAATTCAAGAGTATTGCACCTAGAACGCGATCTAACCCCTTAAACCCTACCTTCTTTCCGAACCTAAAGGGGGATCTGAGGGTTCGACGACCTCCGTGCAAAAGCACTCGTGATTGACTCTGACCGCTAACTTTTTAAGATGCATACATTTTTCAATCGACTTGGACCAATGATCCGGGGTGTCGTGAAGTATGCACCTCTCGTCCTCTTGGTCGCCTTGTTGTTTTCTGTTTTCGGAGTTCGGTCAGCCATGCGGCTTACCATTGACACCGATCTGGCTAATCTGATTCCGGCTGAATACTCCAGCTCCCAAGCGTTAGAGCGCTTGCGGGATACGGTTGGGGGAGAAAGTGAAGCGGCCATTGCCATTGAAAGTGACTCGTTCGAGTCCAACAAAGCATTCGCAGAGCAACTCATTCCGGCCGTCCTCGCACTTAAGGGTGAGTCCTACGAGGAGCCGTACTTCCAGCGGGTAGAATACCGCAAGGACACGGAATTTCTGAAAGACAATGCACTCTATTTTGCGACACCGGCAGAACTTGATTTACTGGATGGCTGGCTGGATGATCAGATTGAGCAAGCCCGTTTAGAAGCCTCACCGTTTTACTTCGATCTCGAAGATGAAGATGTAGAACCAGACTCGGTAGGTGAAGAGCTAGCCTCGATTTACAACGAAATCGTTTCGAAGGAATACCCTATTTCGGACGATAGTCTAACGATGGTGCTTCGCTTTTTTCCGGCGCAGGCCGCTGACATCCAGTTCATAGAGTCAGCGTATGCAGACCTTGAGCAGCTGGTCGCTGAATTAAACCCGACGTCCATCGCTCCTGAAATGAAAGTGACTCTCGCGGGGCGCCTTCTTAGGCAGATGATTGAGGTGAAGACGATTCAACAAGATGTGCTGGACTCTTTCGGGTCGGGTGTTTTCGCTGTTCTCCTGATGGTCGTGTTGTACTTCTTCTACAAATCCTATACAGCTAGGGCAGGTGGAACCCTCAAAGGACGCATTCTCCTTGCCGAAATTGCTCGAATGCCGGTCATGGCCGTTGTAATTGGGTTACCTCTTTTGATGAGTCTTTCATGGACGTTTGGCTTAGCATTTATCGTGTATGGCGAATTGAACCTGATGACATCTACGCTTGGTCTGGTTTTGTTCGGACTAGGCATAGACTTTGGTATTCACTTCTACGCACGGTATTCGGAAGAACGGGCGCTTGGCAAATCAGTCATTGATGCTGCCGAGTCCACATTCTTAAGTACGGGCCAGGCCATTACGATTGGGGCCCTTACGACATCTCTAGCCTTGTTTGTCCTCGTTGTCGCTGATTTTAGGGGGTTTTCCCAGTTCGGATTCATGGCGGGGACAGGTATTTTATTCGCCTTGATTGCGATGTTAATCGTTCTTCCGGCACTAATTGCGGTCTTCGAAAAAATTCGGCTGCTCCGTCTAGAGGCCACCTCAACCCGATTGCAGCCAACCGTCGCGCTGTCTAAACCATTTCCCGCCGTTCGTGTCATCCTCGCCCTGAGCGTGGTCGCGGTCATGGCC
>DKOG01000277.1 GCA_002469915.1 Bacteroidetes bacterium UBA7368 | reverse complement strand
GGATCTCAGTTTGGCGTGTCAGTATCTCGCCTCATGCAAAAAAACGGATTGACCAGAACAAATATTCGAATCGGTCAACGACTAGTAGTACCGTTTGCTGATTACCAGAGCAACTTGACCGAGACACAGTTTGCAGATGCTTCTGAGTCCACTGTTCAATACGGACGTAGAGCCACTTCACCGATTCTGGTGCAGCAAGCTATAGCTGAAAACCGGACGCCGTCTACTAGTGAGACGACCCCGATACAGAAAGCTAGTATCCGGACTACCTCTGCAGATACCGAAGCTACAAAGACCGAAACACCTGCCCCACCAAAAGAGACGCGCATCACGTACAAAGTGAAACGTGGGGATACGCTAAGCGAAATCGCGGATGGCCACAACGTTTCCATGGCCAAAGTCAGAGGTTGGAATGGGTTAAGTGGATCCAAAATCAAAGTGGGACAGGCCATCAACATTTATACAGATGGTCGCTCAGCCCCTGCAGCACCCAGTGGTCCCGCAACATACCGGGTCCGCCGTGGAGATACGTTGAGCGGTATAGCACAAAAGCATGACGTAACCGTTTCTCAGCTCCGGCAATGGAATAACATCCGTGGGTCCAACATCAAGGTGGATCAACGTCTTTCCATTTATTCCTCTCAAGCCAAGATCATTTCGCACACGATCCGGCGAGGAGATACACTGATTGAGATTTCGCAACAATATGGCGTGTCCATAGCCAATATCAAGAGTTGGAATAATCTGACATCCAACACCATTCGGATAGGTCAGCAGCTCAAAATCCACCGATAGGCATTCCGTTCGGGTCTAGTTGTTTCTTTTTCGATGTCGTCCGTACAATATCTCGCAGGACATCCCGTTATACCTGCAGAATGCGGAAATCTGAGCTGTGCGCTGCTCTGGAGATCCGGATTGAACTGCTTTTAACCTTCACTGCCTACCATGCATCCAGCTGATGAAGTTCTGGTATCCAGGTATGTGGAATCCGGCGACCAAGCCGCCTTTCACACGCTGGTAAACCGACATCAAGAACGGGTATTCGGATACCTGCTGGGAATGGTGCGCAATCGCGAAGTGGCCAATGACCTGTTTCAGGATACGTATTTGAGAGTCATATCGGCCCTGTCAAAACAACGGGGATCGTATACCACTCAAGGAAAATTTCTGGCCTGGGTCATGCGCATCGCCAGAAATGCCGCGTTGGACCATCTTCGTGCCAGAAAGAAATGGCAGGACGTACCCGGATCCAACGAAGACGACGCAACCTCTTATTGGGAACGGTTGCCAGACCATGAGCCCGCTGCCGATTTTAAAATGCACCTAAGCCAGCAGGCGGATGTATTGAAAGTCTGTATCGACGCACTGTCTAATGAGCAAAAGGAAGTCCTCCTTCTCAGACACGAAGCAGATCTAACATTTCGAGAGATTGCGGATCTCACGGGGTGTTCCATTAACACAGCCCTCGGACGCATGCGCTACGCGCTGATAAACCTGCGACGCATGATGTCTACTGAAGAAATCAAGGATCTCACGGAAGTCGGTGAATAAAATGAAAAACGACAAACGAGACATATTACTCCACCTCTACGGTGAATTACCTCAGAGCACCGATCTACGATCGCTGCTCAAGGATGAGGAACTTCGCGATGAGCATGCCGCTCTGAGTGAAGCCAAGTTCAGGCTTGATCATCGAGCGAAAGAGCGTCCTAGCCAAGATGTGCTAGATCACATTATTGCTGCGGCTGCAGCGGGTACAGATGAAAATCTAACGCTCAAAAGACGCGACCGTAAGCCGATTGCCCGAACTCATTCACTTAAAAAAATTCTTATCCCAGCTCTATCCCTTGCAGCCGCCATTTTATTTGGAGTCGGCATGGGCTGGATTGGGGGTTCATCAAATCAAGTGCCGGCCTCCGCGCCAAGTGCACTCGCTGATGATTCAGTGGTACCTCCGGAATCTTTATACCGCTACGTTCCACCAAGACAAAACGC
Organism: Bacteroidetes bacterium UBA7368; assembly: GCA_002469915.1. GTDB lineage: Bacteria > Bacteroidota > Rhodothermia > Rhodothermales > UBA10348 > UBA10348. The sequence continues at coordinate 12,485 of DKOG01000277.1, read as the reverse complement.
ATTGCGTCAAGCCAGCGAGCGACAGTCCCGCTTGGCTTGGGATGACGATTCTTCCCTCCCAAATCTACATCGTCGCATAATCACTTTGAACCCGTCTAATGGAACCGATTGGGGATCTGGAGCACTTCCACTCGAAGTACTTCCAACGTCTCAGAATCGAGGCTTCCAAACAGCCGGATCCAATAACTAGCACATACGAAAGGGAGCTCTCGACCATTACACGGTTGGAGGAATGACTATGAAAAGAACTATACAGACTATACTTACCGGTTTCGCGCTATTTGCCATCGTGCAGACCACCGCCATCGCACAAACCCCTGATTTTGCTCAAAAACAGTACAAAATCTCTATCGAAAAAGGGACCGTCTTTATTGACGGCAAGAAAGTGGCCACTGAAGATCTCCCTAAGTCCTTGATGGACTTGAACGACAAAACCATGGTCCAATTCTGGGGCGATGAAAGTGCCATCATGGAGCTCAACGGAGTTGCCTACATGATATCAGGGGGGAAACTCATCGAGGCACCGGAGTCCGTATTAGAAGAAGGTACTCTCAATGTCTTCTTTTCCTCAAGAGAGAGTATCCCTTTTCGTTTGATAGAGCGAAGATCGGCACCAACCAATGTTGTAGTCAGCGGATATTTCGAGGCCCTTAACGAACGGGCAGCTGAAGTTGAGAACATCCGCTTGAAAATTGAATCAGGGGCCGTTCCTGAGCAGGCTCTGCTAGCACGTCAGCTTTCGGTTGAGGCTGAAAATGCCGTACGATTAGCAAGGTCGTTCCCCGTTCTACAATTTGAATCATATCTCGATGACATTCAGGATGACAATCGATTCCTGTACGACGAACTGGTCAGGGAAAATGAGATGGAAATGCAAACCCATCACCTAGCCATGCTTGTTCGGGATGCAGAAACACGGAGTGATCAAGAAAAATTGACTGCTGAACTCAGAAGTGCACTTGAAAAGATTTTCCAACTGAAGCAGGAAAATCGACGAGTCGAAATTGAGCAGTTGTCCCTGCGCCTCACTGAGCTCAAGGAGCGACTGAAGGAGCGAGAATCGCTTAGAGACGAAATCGTTGAAAACCGTATTCGTGAACTCCTAGAGCAATACCGCTGGAATCCTTAGTCTGAAATGGTCCGATGGACTCACAGAAACGGGCTATGAACATTCAAAATTCAGATGGCGGCACAGCTTAAATAGAGAACCAGCTTGAGAAGCTAGAGCTATCGAACCGTCATCAGCAAAAGACGATATAATTGAAGCTCGTAGAAATAGACTACTCGGGAAATCAAATAAGCACGACTGGTAGAATCGGCTTGGGAGGGTCGCTGTCAGATCCGGTTTGAATTCACTTTTGGAGTTCTCCTCCGACCGTGGATTTCGCACTGGCTCTGTTGCCAGGTGTTTACAGGGCGGGGGCCGCAGGCCCCCGCCCTGTTTTGGTTTGGCTACTGCCGTATTGAAACATTCTCTATATCAAAAGCTTTGGCATTAAAGTTGTACCATGGCAGATATGCGATTATCTCATTTTTTGAGCCGGCTAAATACATCACCTCGTCAATTTCTATTAACGGGTGCTCTATTAGTGTTTTTGGGGCCAATTTCCGTATCCGGATCGATTTTCGGGATAGATCGGGTATCGTTTACTGAACGATCCGATAAAAATGGTTATGTCGTTCGCATACACGCATCCGACCATGTTTCAGCACATGGTTTACCCCAATTCCTGGACGATAATACGTTTGAGGTAACGCTCATCCGCACGGAGCTCTCTCGTTCCAGCGTGCTGGATGATCCAGCGGGTCCGGTTTCCACCTATACTGTAGATCAGGTAGGACGTGATATTCTACTTCGATTCGATTTGAAGCGGACGGACGTAAACGTGACAGCCTATCGGGATCACGCATCTGAAGATGTATTAATCAGTATTGCCTATGCCCCCGACCTTTCGTCCGGCTCGGCAGACCGATGGACTCTAGATACTATAGTTATTGATGCCGGGCACGGTGGGAAGGACTCAGGTGCTATTGGTCCGGGTAACGTCCGTGAAAAAGACGTCGTGCTTTCGGTGGCGCGCAAACTAGGCTCCTACCTTGAAAACCAGTTGGGTGTGAACGTTGTTTACACACGGGATACGGATCAATTCATTTCTCTTCAGGGGAGAGGTCATTTGGCGAATCAGGCCGAGGGTAAGCTGTTTGTATCCATTCATGCTAATTCAGCCGGAGACCGGCGAGCCCGTGGAACAGAGACCTATTTCCTTGGAATGCATAAATCTGATGCCGCCAAGAAGGTGATGGATAGAGAGAACGAAGTGATTCGTTTTGAGAAGGATACGTCGGAATACGAAACCATATCTACACGTCTGGCCATCATGCAATCATTGGCCCAAAGTGCGTTTATGCGCCAAAGTCAGATGCTTGCTGAGATGGTAGAAACCCAATTTCGAGATCGCGTCGGCCGCCGGAGCAGAGGCGTAAAACAGGCCGGATTTTATGTGCTTTATGGAGCTTCGATGCCTTCTATTCTCGTCGAGTTAGGATTCATCTCGAACGTTCGAGAAGCAGCTTTCATGTCCTCTGAAGACGGACAAGCATATTTGGCAAGTGCTATCTTCAGGGCCATACGCGACTACAAGACTGAATCTGAAAAAGGCATCTCCTCAACCATAAACGGTCGTTGACAGGCCCAGAGCCGATTATGCTCGATAAACTAAAATCTGCTGTCCGAAACGTACCTGATTTCCCAGAGCCGGGAATACAATTCAAGGATATTACCCCCATTCTTGCCGACCATGAACTTATGCGATTTGCCGTGGACACTATGGCAGCGCGCTGGGCTGATGCAGGAATAACGAAAGTAATTGGCATTGAGTCCCGAGGCTTTTTGCTGGGGGCCATGCTGGCAGAACGAATGGATGTAGGATTCGTCCCAGTCCGAAAAATGGGCAAGCTGCCCTATACGACTCTTCAAGAGACCTACGACTTGGAATACGGGACCGATACGATTGAAATGCATATCGATGCGCTCTCGGATGGGGATCGTGTATTAATTCACGATGATGTTATCGCAACCGGGGGAACGGCGGCGGCGAGCCACCGCCTAGTAGAATCTGCAGGCGCCCAACTCGTGGGATACTGTTTTCTCATCGAACTGTCCTTCCTGAAGGGCCGGAATCTCTTAGATCCATCTATCCCAATGCAATCACTCTTGGATTACTGAGAAACGAACCCACACTCGATTCGTTACGAAAGAACATTCATTTTGCGTCACATTGAAGGAAACGAGTACCCGTCATGTCCCGAACAGCCCGCAGATTACCCCTTTCACTGCTTGTCGCTTGCTTTGTCTTCATAGCTGGCTGTGACGTGGATGCCTTGACGAGTGATACCATCTTTCTCACACACGAGTTTTCAGACACCGTTCAGGGAGAATCTATTCATTTCACCTTTTCCGGTAATGATCTTTCAACAGGCCGACTTCAGGACGTGAATTGTGATTGCTCACTGAACATTGCTGACTTCATTACGGGTCAGGGATTTCAGCCTTCGGATCTAGTATCAGCGACACTGATTTCTGCTGAAATCATCATGCTTTTCCCGATCAGTGAAAAAATGGACTTTCTGGACCAGGCCATTCTCAAGTTCACTGCTAATGGAGTATCCGCAACTGAAGTGGCCAACATCTCGTCTTTCTCTGCCACTCGAGAGGTCAATATGAGTGTATTGCCGAATAGAGATATTGGCTCATTTTTAGAGCAACCACAATTTGGTGCTATTCTTCAGGTAAACCCTGCAACCCTCGATGCCAGCAAATCCTATGATCTCAGCATCATTTTGAAAGTCCGGCTCGAACTCCAAGACTCGATCTAGCGGACAGCTACGCAGGAAATTTCAACCCGGGAGCCTCTTGGCAAGGCACATACCTGCACAGCTTCTCGAGCTGGAGCGTTCACGCCAAAATACCTGGCATATATCTCGTTAATCTGGGCATAGTCGTTGATATCGACCATGTACACCCGACACGAGACGACATGGTCCATGCACATTCCAGCTGCAGTCAGCAAGCCATCCAGATTTTCTAAGACCTGCTCTGTTTCAGCTTCAATTCCCTCGGTCACCATGTGCCCGGTTTTAGGCTCAATCGGAATCTGTCCTGAGCAATACAAGGTATCGCCTACCATCACTGCCTGACTATAAGGGCCAATGGCGGCGGGCGCCAGCTGCGTTTTAATGATGTTACGCTCGACGATGAGTTCTTTTCTGCGCATTCTGCTGTTCGATTACGTAAATAGGTCCGACTGACTCGCAACATCCGCTCAATTCGCGGTTTAGACAAACGAATAATCGTTTAAGATACTTAGAATAAAACAAACATGGATCTTGGACTAAACGGAAAAACAGCATTCGTTGCAGGTGCAAGTAGCGGCCTTGGAAGGGCCATTGCTAAGGAACTGCTACAAGAAGGTTGCCGAGTTGCGATTTGCTCTCGAAGACAGGATAGAATCCACGACGCTGCCCTATGGCTACGAGAGGTCACGGGCTGTGCCGTAGATCATATTTTGCCGCTGGTCTGTGATGTCACGAAAGAACAGGACATTCGACACGCCATCGACAAAACGATAAAAGCATTTGGTGGTTTGAACCTGCTCGTAACCAATGCTGGTGGTCCACCTACTGGTCTCATTGATGACCTAGATGCTAAAACATGGCGAAGTGCGCTAGAACTCAACCTGATTAGCACAATTAATATGTGTCGAATCGCCCTGCCCGCCCTTCGTGTTTCTGCGGCCAATCATGCAAGCATCCTCATGGTTTCGTCGCTGTCCGCTAAGCAACCCATTACATCTTTATACCTCTCCAACGTGTCGCGAGCAGGTGTTCAAGGGTTTGCCAAAGGGTTATCCGAAGAAATAGGTCCTGAGGGTATCACCGTAAATACCATCCTACCAGGATACACGAAAACCGATCGCTTGAGCCACCTTTCTGAGTCATTGAACGCCCAAACTGGAACTCCCATCGATGAGATCGAAGCCGGATGGGCTGCAAGTAGTGCTTTGAAGCGGATTGGTACGGAAGACGAATTCGCAGCAGCGGCCACCTTTCTTCTCAGTGCGCGTGCAAGTTTCATTACTGGTCAAGCAGTTGTTGTGGACGGTGGCGCCGTAAAGAGCATATTATGATGCGATTCCTTCTCTTCATTACACTAATTCTGGCGGGATGTCAGAACGAAAGACCGGCTCCTATTCAGGAGAATACACTTCCTGATACCCCCTTCGTTACCATTCTTGGGATCGGACAGGACGGGGGCAAACCTCAAGCGGGATCGCATAGCGATCCCGCATGGAAAGACCCTTCTTTGAGACGACTTGCCGTGAGTCTCGGCTTGGTTGAGCCTTCCTCAGATAAACGGTGGATGTTCGAGGCCACTCCAGATTTCCGACAGCAGCTATATGATTTAGATCAACTGGCCGGCCCTCGGAAAACGACGGTTCCGGACGGTATTTTCCTGACCCATGGTCATATTGGACACTATACAGGATTAATGTTTCTCGGTAATGAATCGATTGGAGCACAGGACGTAAAAGTATATGCCATGCCCAAAATGAGAGACTACCTGTCTACCAGCGGTCCTTGGTCACAGCTCGTTGATTACGAAAACATACTTCTTGAGCCTCTTTCCCACTTAGAACCCGTTGTCCTAACCGATCAGGTAACAGTCACCCCTTTTCTGGTACCTCATCGGCAAGAGTACACAGAAGTCGTAGGCTATATCATAGAAGGGCCCACCAGAAGAATCGGTTTCATTCCTGACATTGACGCTTGGGAACTATGGGATACCGGGTTGAAAGCGTTCCTAGCTGATGTGGATGTTGCCTTAGTTGATGGTTCATTTTTCGCAGACGGTGAATTGCCAGGACGAGACATGAGTAAAATTCCCCATCCATGGACCACGCATACAATGAACCTGTTGGCCGATGCTGATGCAGAGACCCGGGCAAAAGTCATGTTCATTCACTTTAATCATACCAACCCGGTATTACTTGAAGACAGCCCAGAAACAGCCCAAGTGCTTGCTGCTGGATTTAACATTGCACGTCGCGGAGATATTCTAGAGCTATGATTAGACGATCCTTACTGCCCATTTTATTGATTTTTGGAATCGCTGGATGCGGCCCCAAATTTGAAGAGGCTGAGCCCATCACGGACGTACGGGTCTATGATGGAGGCGTTGGCATCATTATAGATCTCGTCGCTGACGGCCAAATGGCCGTTGTCCAACATGATGAAATTCCCGGATTCATGATGGCCATGACGATGCCTTTCGGACTCCGGGAAGATTCCATTCGAAAGGCGATAGCCGTTGGCGATTCCATCGCCTTTGACGTGTCATTCGATGGAATAGACTCCTGGATTTCCCGGGTATCCGTCCTGAAACGCCCCTGAAATCTTCCCTTAAAGGGTTTCGAGGTACATATAGATGGCGGTCAATTCGTCTTCGCCTAGATAACTGAACTTGTCCCAAGGCATAAACTGAGCGCTGGATACCACCCCAGACGGATTCGTACCGTCCTCAAAGAATTCCAGAAAGGCGTCGAGGCCCCAGCTTTTTACGACACGCATGTCTGGTGCCATCATTGACTCAGGATCCGGTGGTTGACCACCTTGCATGTCTCCACCATGACAAACCTGACACATGACGGTCGAACGATACTCACCCCACTCGGCGGTGACTCCCCTTTCCGCTTCAATCCGCGTCGCATCCCTCATATGATTGGGAGCGGTGGACATGTCGTCCGACACACCCATGATTAGTTTTCCGAGCGGCCTCAACTCAAATGAGGGTAACTCGTTGTCCACAGGATCTAGAGATTTCAAATACGCTACAAGGGCACCTGCTTCTTGATCGTTCAAATAATAGTAGACCTCCGAAGGCATAATCATAAGACCCCTTCCATCGGGAGCCACACCATGTCGGATAGATCTGAGCCAATCAGCATCTGAGTAAGTTGACCCGATACCCCCTGCTCCTGATGTCAAGTTGGTACCAACCGCTAGAAAAGGCGGAGCATCTGCAAAAATCAATCCTTCAAAGTCCTTCCCGTGACAACCCTGACAACCGTGAGATTCAGCAATGAATTTGCCGAGCTGAAGAGACCTGGAATCAGAAGGAACCATGGCGTCATCGTATTCCATGGAATACGTTTGCTCAAAAGCAGAACCACCTTTTCCGATCATCGCAAAGGCAAAGATGCCCGCGAGAACAAGAGCGCTTAGCAGCACTCCAAGAATCAACTTCAATACTTTCATGACCTGACCTCAAGGTTATCGAGGATAGAAATCTCGACAACCATGATGATTGTGGTGTTTCTGGGGTTGACAAGAATGTAATTAAACCCGACTATCTGTGCGAATTGTCATCTTATTGTCTTTGAGACCAATCTTCGTCATGATTAAAAAAACTCCTATCCTGTGCCTTTTTGCCATCTTTTTTATTGTTGCTCCGACTTTTGCTCAAGAAAAAAAGACCCTTCAGCACGAGGATATTAACGAATGGACCCAGTCAATCACGTTTTCAAGCCGATTATCTGCAGACGGCAATTGGGCATCTTGGGTGGAGGCACCAGCACGGGGAGATGGAGTTCTGCAGATCACCTCCACTGATGGTAAAACTCGGTACAGTATCCCGCGCGCCAGCGGCGCACTCTTTTCAGGAGACAGCCATTTCGTCTTGTTCAAAATTGTGGCTGAGGCTGATTCTGTTCGCCAGAAAAAGCTAGATGACGTAGCAAAAAAAGACATGCCGACCGATTCTCTGGGCATCATGAACCTATCCAGCGGTTCAGTTCAGAAGTTTGCCGATGTGACTTCGTTTAAGGTTTCATTGGAAGGTGGAGCACTGGCGGCTTTCAAACTAACCGAAGAGGCCAGCAAAGAAGATACGCCTGCTGATTCCACTACTGCTGAAACGGAAGTTGAACCCGAAGAGGAAGAGGAAGAGGAAAAAGATAAACCCGACAAGAAGAAGGGCACCAGTCTGGTAGTCATAGAATTAAACGCGGGGACCAGTACGACCTACCAGCACGTCTCCTCCTACGAAATTGCCGAAGAAGGAAACGGCGGAGCGTTCTTACGAGAAACAAAAGAAGGCAGTACGGACGGTGCGTATGCGTTCAGTGCCGACGGAACGGAGGAGTCCGATCTGTTGATTGCCGAGGGCAACTATGTCCAATTAACCGTGTCCCAAGACGGAGAGCAAATAGCATTCCTCTCAAACCAACATGATTTTGAAGCTGAGCAACCTGCTTTTGAGGCCTATTATGCGAACGGCGGACAGGCTTCTCGCATTCTAACCACATCCTCTGAAGGTATTCCCAAGGGTTGGTGGATCAGCGAATATGGCTCGCTTTCGTTTTCGGATTCTGGTGACCGATTGTTTTTTGGAACGGCTCCACGTCCTGAACCAGAAGTTGAGGATGAGGATATCCTAGACGAAGAAAAAGTCCGTCTCGACATATGGAATTGGAAAGACCCACTCTTGCAGCCTATGCAGCTGGTTCAGGCCAGTCGTGAACAAAATCGATCCTATCAGGCCTTGTGGGACGTATCGGAAAAAGCCGTTGTGCAATTAGCCGATATTGATATTCCGACTGTTCGTAGCTTCGAGGACGGAGATGGCGCCTTCTTTATGGGCGTCACCAATATGAACTATCGTCAGGAAATATCCTGGGATTCGCCCGGCTATAATGATGTCTGGATCATTGATGCGACGACGGGTGATCGTAGGCAAGTCCTCACGGCGATTCAATATTCTCCCAGCATTTCTCCGGAAGGAACGTATCTCACCTACTGGGATCGAGATCGCGCGGTATGGGTCGGTGTGGAGACAGACTCAGGTCGTGTGTTTGACCTTACTGCTAACTTCCCCGTCTCTCTGGTTAACGACCTCGATGATCGCGCCTATGCACCCAGTGCATACGGAAACGAAGGCTGGACGGAAGGAGAAGTCGAATTTGTAGTCAACGACAAGTATGATCTATGGGGAGTTTCTCCCGACGGTGTATATCGCAATATTACCGGAGGCCACGGCCGAGAAAACCAAATCCGTTTTGGCCACAGGGAAATAGATCGAGAACGTAACAGTATGGCGCTGGATAAGTGGCTCCTGACCGCATTGAATCTAAATACGATGGAATCAGGGTACTGGGAGCAGGATCTGGATGAGGATGTGCCGAAGAAAGTTTTCATGAGTCCCCATCGCTATCGTATTTGGAGAACATCCGAAGACCTCGACACTCATCTCTTTTCAAAAGAGAGTTATCAGGAGTTTCCCAACTTGCACGTAACCAATGGAGACTTCGAGAAACCAGTACAACTATCTCAGGTCAATCCGCAACAGTCGGAATTCAATTGGGGAACGGCAGAGTTGCACGAATGGACCTCTCTGGATGGAGAGTCTCTTAAGGGAATTCTCTATAAGCCGGAAGGATTCGATGCCTCTAACGAATACCCGATGATGGTATACTTTTACGAAAAGTATTCAGAAAACCTGCATAGTCACCGGACTCCTTCTGCAGGTGGTTCAAGTATCAACTTCCCTTTTTACGTAAGCCGTGGCTACCTATTGTTCGTTCCGGATATTCCGTACAAAACAGGATATCCTGGCGAAAGTGCGATGAATGCCATTATGCCGGGCATCACATCGTTGATAGATCAAGGATTTGTTGATCGAGATCGAATCGGGACACAAGGACATAGCTGGGGAGGCTATCAAATTGCGTACATGGTCACTCAGACAGATCTTTTTGCAGCCGCTGAAGCAGGTGCGCCTGTATCTAACATGACATCCGCATACGGTGGAATCCGCTGGGCCTCAGGAATGAGCCGCATGTTCCAATATGAACGCACGCAAAGCCGCATAGGTGGAACGTTGTGGGACGCTCAGCAACGATATATCCACAACTCCCCTCTCTTTCAAGCCGACAAGGTTAAAACACCTCTGCTCATGATGCACAACGACGAAGATGGTGCCGTCCCTTGGTATCAAGGTATAGAGTATTTCGTAGCCCTTCGTCGGTTAGGACAACCTGTCTGGATGCTTAATTACAATGGAGCAGGACATGGTCTTTCAGACCTAGATGACCGTCGTGATTGGCAAATTCGGATGCAGCAGTTTTTTGATCATTACTTGATGGATGCCCCGGCGCCTGTTTGGATGGAACGAGGTGTGCCGGCAGTAGACAAAGGCAAAACAATGGGGCTGGAGTTAGTCGGTAAATAACCCCTCACGCATGTGCTGAGAGTAGAAAATAGGCTTCACATTGAAGATATATCAAGGGGGCGGGCGCGAAAGCGCCCGCCCCCTTTCTCATAAACTAACAGTGCATTCCAACCCGTCGTACGCCGGAGCCATACCCTCGGGCATTCTCAACTCGATTTCACTATGAGTGAGGTCATGAGCGATGTGGGTAAACCACGTTTGCTTTGCCCCTATCTCTGTTGCCAATTGAATCGATTGATCAATGGTCAAGTGCATAGGATGGGGTTTATCACGAAGACCATCTAGAACGAGGACCTCGAGGCCTTCCAGCAATGAACGGGATGCAAATGGAATTTCACTGACGTCTGTCATGTAAGCGAAATTCCCCACTCGATATCCAAGCACGTCCAATGATCCATGCACAGCAGGAATAGGAATAACCCGGACAGGTGCCTCTTCCTTCGATCTACTTTGCACATCGAAAGGACCAGTCACGTCATGCATATGCAGTCTTGGAACACCTGGATACGTCCCATCCCTAAATATGTAGCTAAACATACTGCGAACTTCATCAGCCGAACCCTTCACGGCATGACAAGGAATAGACGTCCTGTTTTTGAACAGATACGGTCGTAAATCATCCATTCCAGAGACATGATCAAAATGGTGATGTGTGATGAGAACAGCATCAATATCCGGAATCGCATAGCGTAAGGCTTGCTGCCGAAAATCAGGGCCCACATCAATTAAAATGTGTGTTCCGTCCACTTCTAGATACGCGGCACAGCGCAACCTGTTGTCTTTTGGGTTGGTAGAGGTGCACGTTGGACAAGAACAATCGATAACAGGTACTCCCGTTGAGGTCCCCGTTCCAAGAAGTCGCACTTTGGCGTAGCTCAACTTAGTCAGCATCCTCTGCTTTGATATCAATAACGTCATTTCGAGCCCAGGCATCTTCTAGCGCCTGCCTCACCAAAGGTCTTAAGTACACTGAATCTACGTCCATCGTTTTCAATGCATCCGCTAGTACGGCGAGATGGACTTCCGGAGGATGAACACGGTTCAACATCAGAAACTCTTCCTCATTGCGCACACAGTAGCCACCGCGAAAATTGCCCTTTTCCCTTCTCACGCGGAGGCCGAGCTGCTCAACAGCTGCCTCCAGTTCCTTGACGATCTGTACTGTCTTCATCCTCGCATGGTACGTCTGAAATCAACATTGTCAGAATACGACAATCAGCATAGAAAAGGTCTTGCTAATATGACAAACCAATCCGCACGGTGTGCTTTGACCCAACATAATCAAAAGAATCACCCGTAATATCGCCCACATCTGAATACCACTTCTGCCATCTATACCCATATCCAACGGAGACCCCAAAACGGCCTAAAAATGGACGAGACAGCCATTCGGCGTTTGCAGTCACGATGGCTGACGTATCTGTATCATTTCCAAATGATCGAGAAGCGATACCAAAGAACGGAAGGGCATACCCTGAAAGGTATCCTGCACCTGTTTCTATTCCGAAACCTACGCCTGCTCCCACTGCGACAACAGTGTATTCAAAGGCATCAATTTCAGTCGATCCCTTGGTCCGAACGATTTTCCTGAAGTCACTGTTTAATCCGAGAGGGAAAAACACATCTAGCTTCCTAGGTGTATCTCCTTTAAATGGTCGAACGGGCGCCCAACCAGACATAGTGGCATCCGAAAGTACAAGACGATCGCCACCGCTAAGGTCCTGCGCCCCACGGGTATAAGAGAAAAAGATCTCCTGTCTGCTATAGAAGACTCCGTAGGTTGGATTCGTGAAGGCAAACACAAGCTCAGAGGGTGCGTTTCCAACAAACTTGAAGTCCAATGTAGACATCATTAGACCTGCTCTCTGGGAAGGTATATCCTGCTGTCCATAGGGTACCTGGGCGCGCGCATCGGCGACCAAGACAAAACACATAACAGTGAATAGACGCAATCTCATAGATTCAGGGAATGATGTAACACTACACCACGGCAGATCGGCTAACAAGGTCAAACCCAATCACCCGTCAGTTCGCTTACTCTCCGTCTGAGTCGTCACCTTTTGAGGCCGCATTTTGAGCTTTAGAAGTCAGATCTATGGTGTACACTCGAGAAGGACTGGTTGAAGCCTTTTTTGTCTCAGGTGATGCAGCTTTTTTAGATGCTGGTTTCGTTTTAGCTGGTGCCTTGGCTTTCTCAGGC
>DKOG01000098.1 GCA_002469915.1 Bacteroidetes bacterium UBA7368 | reverse complement strand
CTATTTAGCGTGCCGTCAGAGAACCCGACCCATACTAATGAGCGATTGGAGTCTACGGTCACGCTGGAAGCAGCAACCGCAGCTAGGCCGTCCACAATGGTAAAGTTCTGAATACTTTCGTTGGACTCGTCGTAGCTGAAGACGCCACCACTGGTTGCAACCCATACAAAAGAACCATCCTGGGAAACATCAATGGCCTCATTCATCGAGGTATGGGCAGTCCACGTAGAAATAGACTGCGCACGGCCTGAACCCGACACGAGAAGCAAAACGACAAAAAGCCAAAATGTGCGCATAGTCAGGACGGGGGAATTAGGTATGGATGCAGCACGCTAATGAATCGATGTGCTCAACGCCTTACATGGTTAGGAGGTCCGAATCAAAGAGAGGACTTCTTTAACGGGTTCAATCCAGATATGCCCCAATACCAATTCGCCGTGGCGCTTTCTTCCGTGAAAGTCTGATCCTCCCGTGGTGAAAAGACCAAATTGATCGGCAAGACTCCGATAGTAGGACTCCAGCATTTTATCATGAGATGGATGTACGACCTCGATGCCATCCAACCCCCCATTGATCAAGTGCATCACGACCCGATGCGACGTGTTATGACCAGGATGAGCCAGAACCACCTTTCCACCTGCTGAGTGTACAACCTCAAATACGTCTTGTGCATCCGGCAGTGGTTTAGGAATGAATGTTCTTTTGCCCGGCGTCAAATACTTGTTAAAGGCCTGATTCATGTCCGGCACCGTACCCGCTTCAATAAGCATTTGGGCAATATGAGGCCGGGCTATCGTCTTTCCAGGTTTTGGCTCGGGTGCCGTCGCATTATGCGGAAGCGCACCTTCCGCCTTCAAAATCTCCACAAATTTGACGGCTCTTTCCCTTCGGCGGTCTTGCTGCAATTGCAAAAATGTTACCAACTGTACATGAGCCGCGTCAAATCCATAAGAAAGCAGATGAACTTCCTCAGATAAACAGGAAGCGCTAATTTCTGCACCCTCTATCATCTGAATCCCTAACGAATCGGCCTCTTTTCTGGCCTCAACCAATCCACCCGTCGTGTCATGATCTGTCAACGCTATTACATCCAGACCTGACCGGCTGGCAAGACGAACGACCTCTGTAGGACTTAGTTGTCCGTCTGAGGCCGTAGAATGCATGTGAAGATCTGCTTTAAGCATAGTCTAGACTACTTTAGTGCTGGTACACGAAACTAGCTCACGGTACCTTCGTTTTCCGAGAATTCATTCCTCCCCCCGAAATGATTTCCAATATCTCGACAGATCCAGAAAAAGACGACGCGCCGGCCTTTGAGCCGCCGGTCATCTCGGTGGGAAATATGCTCTGGCCCTTAGCACTTGGTCTCGGAGTCCTAGCCATTATAGCGTTCTTTACGTACGATAAAGGGGCTTTTCAGAAGTTTATTTCTTCAGTTAATCCGACCATCATGGCCGGCGCTGTCGGAATGCTTGTTCTCCGAGTCGTAATGGGTGGTTGGAGAATTAGTTTTGTTTCTAGACACGCTCTTGGGTTTTCAGCGGGTATTAGATCCCAACTGGCCTGGGATTTTGCGTCGAATGTATCCCCTTCTGTGGTGGGCGGTGCTCCGCTAACAGCCTATTACATCGCCCGAGAATCAAAAATATCCACCGGAAGGACGATTCCGTTCGGAGATGTCTCGGCCGTGATGACCTATGTCATGCTACTGGATCAAGTGTGGTTTGCACTATCCGTTCCCGTCATTCTGGTGGGCGCCTTTTACATGGAAGTAATCCCTTCTTCCGTAGGTGTTCTCGGGCTCTGGACGGCAGTGACTTACTTCCTCATCCTGATGGCCTACACAGGCTTATTCGCCTATGCCACGCTATATCGCCCAGAAATGCTCGGTCGCGTTGCTGATCGAGTGTTCAGACTCCCTTTCTTAAAACGCTACAGAAAGCAGATATCGAATGGCATGAAAGAGTTCGAAGCCCGTGCGGCCGTCTTAAGGAAACAAAAAAGTGATTTCTTTCTGCGAGGATTTCTACTGACGACCGGCACGTGGATCGCGAGGTATGGCCTAGCGGTATTCGTGATTTGGAGCTTTGTACCCAACGTGGACATGCTCCTGCTCAGCCTTCGCTCTGTAGCCATGACGATCAGTGGCTTAATAATGCCCACTCCAGGAGGAGCTGGAGGCATCGAGGGTCTCTACGCGCTGTTTTTCGGAGATCTACTGCCCGACAAAACACTTCTAGCGCCTTCCCTGCTTACTTGGAGAGTCCTGGGATACTATATTTTCTTGGTGTTCGGCGTCAGCCTCTATACGCGCCACGTTCAGCGCACCTCCAAGAAGAAAACGACTTAGGATCTTCCGTAATCGTCTTCTAGGCGTTCTATATCATTTTCATCGCATACCCCTAGTTGTGTTTCGATGATGATCAGGTTTTCATCGCCGGTATTTTCGATGCGATGCACCCCACCAACCGGAATAAATACGCGATCTCCAACAGAGACTTCAAATACGTCGCTATCTAGCGTGAACATTCCCGTTCCCTTAGCGATCGCCCAATGTTCTGAACGTAGAGCGTGGCGCTGCAAGGACAGACGCTGCCCTGGATGTACAAAAATCCGTTTAACTCGATAACCTGGTTCGTTCAGGAATTCTTCCCACCGCCCCCAAGGACGATCATCTGAATCGATCCAATTCTCAATAGCCATTCTCTTATCCTTTAATTACGTCTGGAAGATGGTCATCGGCATTCTTGCCAAAAACCTTTAACACTCCCAGAAGAATAGCCATTCCGATCAAGAGCGAAGCCCACCATGGGAAGCCAAACCCAGCAGGAATGGTACCTAAAAACACCGCAACTCCACCCACTAAACCAGCATACGGCAACTGAGTACGCACATGCTCTATATGGTCACAACCCGACGCCATGGAAGACAGGATGGTTGTATCGGAGATCGGCGAACAATGATCTCCCCAAACGGACCCTGCCAAAATACAGGAAATGGCCGAGTACAAAATATGCATGTCTTCGGGTCCATTAACTCCCTGTACGGTCATTACGGCCCATGTTAGAGGCAGCACCAGCGGTAGCAAGATGCCCATCGTTCCCCAACTCGAACCAGTTGCAAACGCCGTGGCAGCTGCTAGAATGAAAACGACGGCTGGTAAGAGGCCCGGCACCAGTGAATCGCCTAGAATAGAAACTAAATACGGAGCTGTGTGCAAATCGCTCGTAATGGCAGAAAGCGCCCAAGCCAACTCCAAAATAATCATGGCGAAAAGCATGCTTTTCAACCCGGTATACCACGCTTCAACAATTTGACCTATACCCATGATGCGCTGGATACTCGTCAGAACTGCGGCCACTATTACTGCGCCCAAGGAAGCCCACATAAGGGCCTTATACGAATCGGCTGAACCGATAATATCCCGGATCGAGTCTCCTTCCCCTGTGGCATACAATCCGATAAGTACACCAAATACTAAAACAAGAACCGGAAGTACCGCATTGATGGCTCGCTGCGGTTTGCCCTTAATTGGCTTCGCTTCTTCAGCATTCAATGCCGCGTCATCTACATCCGCATCGGGCCCCAGAACTGCTCCTGTGCTGCGTGTCCTTATTTCTGCCTTGAGCATGGGACCAAAATCACGTTGTGTCAACGAGACGGCAAACACGAAAAAGATAGCCAGAATGGGATAAAACGAATAAGGAATGGAAGCCAGAAAAAACCCAAATGGAGATCCTGTAAGACCGTCGATCTTGGTCATAGCGTCGCCAATCAATCCCACTTCATATCCGATCCAAGTGGTTACGAAAGCAATACAAGCGACCGGAGCTGCCGTTGAATCCACGATATAGGCTAGCTTCTCTCGGGAAATTCTCAGTTTATCCGTGACAGGGCGCATGGTATTACCAACGACCAGCGTGTTGGCGTAGTCATCAAAAAAGATCGCTATACCTAAAATCCCTGTCGCGACCTGCCCGCGCTTTGCCGTGTTGGCCCATTTAACAATGTGGTTCACAACCCCTTGCATACCTCCGTTTCGGGAAATGATGCCCACCATGCCTCCAATCATACAAGAAAAGAGGACCACCGAAGCATGACCATCCTCAATAAATGCATTCAGCACATACACTTGAAACGCATTCAAGAGACCAGAAAACGCGCCTGTGAAGGACAGGCCTACCACCATCGTCGCGCCAACCCACAAACCTAAAAACAATGCGGGGATCACGCGTTTGAATATTAACGCGACGGCAATAGCGATCAGAGGGGGTATGATTGAAAACCATCCGGGAATTTCTCTTGTCGCTTGCTCAAGAATCGGCACCCCGTCCCTTAACAAGGTCACAACCTGCTCTCCTCCGCCCGATACCACGACATTTGACGCCGACCACTTACCGTCACTTGGATCTTGTTCTACCGTTACCGGTGCGCCTGTCCCTTGTACTTGATAGGCACGTACGGCTAGCGTATCGCCTTTCACCTCAACGGACACATCAAACCCAATGCCATCCAAATACACAGAAGGGGTTTCCATGGAAACGTACTGGGCCGCCGCTGTATCTGGCGAGAAGCCTAATACAAGAGCAAGAACAATCAGGACTGATAGGTTGCGTAATGCCATTTTCTCACGTGTTAACTGGTACCATATATCCGATCACCCGCATCTCCAAGCCCCGGGCGTATATAGGCGTTTGAATCAAGCTCACGATCGACCACGGCCGTTACAATGGCAACCTCTGGGTGGTCTGCATGAACGAGGGCGATCCCTTCAGGAGCAGAAACCAATGTTACTAGCGTCACATCGGTAGCCCCTAGGGCCTTTAGATGATTGATGGCTCCCGATGCGCTCCCTCCGGTCGCCAACATCGGATCCACTACAATTACCTTGGCCGTCTCTATCCCACTCGGGATATTCGCGTAATAATCTACCGGTTCATGGGTCTCCTCGTCACGGTACATGCCTAAGTGACCAATTCGAGCCTCCGGCAAAAACTCCACAAACCCATCAATCATACCCAACCCAGCCCTAAGGATGGGAACGACTATCACGTCCTCAGCAATCTCATGCCCCAGGGTTCGTTCAAGGGGCGTGTCGATTTCGACCTCTTTCAACTCCAAGGTTCTAAAAACCTCGTAGGCCAAAACAGACGACACGGCCCTTATGGTCTCTCGAAAGAGTCCATAAGGGGTATCTGCTTTTCTGAGAATCGTAAGATCCCTTTTCAGGATCGGATGATCAATGACTCGAAGCTTTTGCATATCGATGTCCGATCAACCGAATTTCTCCCAAGGTTTCCGCTCGAAGTAACTGTCTGTAACCTTCTTAAGCAATCCAGAAAGAAGAATCAGACTGATTACGTTGGGCAACGTAACTAAGGACAGTGCTACGTCTCCGAGGTCCCAAATCGTGGTCACAGCTAATGTCGCTCCAACGAAGTGGAAAATTAGGAAGACAAATTTGTACGGAAGGATCGCTTTTTTACCCCAGATGTAGTTCGCGCAACGATCGCCGTAGTAACTCCAGGAGATCGCCGTAGATACCGCAAAGAGGAATACGCAAATCAACACCACGTATTTACCTAGCCATCCAAGACCGATGGGATCAAGACCTTGCTCAAAACCTAGGGTCGTTAGCGGCGAGCTATTGCGAGCCGCATTTCCATAGAGCACGGTGTAGCTCTCACCGCTGGACGATTCCGCTAAGTCCGTATCCGTAGTGATAACACCCGTAAACGGTATAGTCTGCGCTTTATCAGTAAAGAATTTATCAACAGATACATCGTAAAAAGCGAACTGTCCGTCACCTGTTTGTGCAGGAACCCCATCAGCAACCTGAATTTGATCAGGAGCACTGACTGTTTCATAATTCCCATCTGCATTGGGCTCCAAGTACGAGATATTTCCATCGCTAAGCGAAATCTCAGTTGGTACTTTTGCCTCAAAAACGCCCGTGGATACAATTACCAGACCGGTCATTGTGCAAATCACAATGGTGTCAATGAATGGCTCTAGCAACGCTACGACGCCTTCAGAAACAGGCTCTTTCGTCTTAGCAGCAGAATGAGCGATTGGGGCAGAACCCTGACCAGCCTCATTGGAAAACAGCCCACGCTGAACGCCATACCTAAGAGTAAAGAGGAAGATTCCCATTCCCGTTCCGGCTACACCAGCCGTCGGATTGAACGCTTCACGGAAGATGGTACCAAAGGCCGGAAGCACCCCTTCAAAATTGATAATCAAAACCAATAAAGCGGCTGCGACATACAAACCGGCCATTACGGGCGCCAGAATACCGGTTACTTTCCCAATTCGTTGAATCCCACCGATAATTACGGCACCTACGATACCGGCCGTAAACAGACCTGTAATCCAAGTAGCAATCCCGAAGTTGTCAGCCACCTGGGTTGCAATCGTATTTGACTGAATGGCATTACCTGTAAAAAATGAGGTAATCATCAGCATGAAGGCAAAGAACATGGCAACTGGCTTCCAATTCCATCCAAACACGTCTTTTATACCGTGCTCGATGTAGTACATCGGACCACCCGCGACCGAACCTTCCCATTTATGACCGTCGTCCATCGAGACGCGATAGTGCTGAGCTAGCGTAACCTCAGCATATTTTGTAGCCATCCCGAGAAGAGCTGTAACCCACATCCAGAAAAGCGCTCCGGGACCGCCCCAGTGAATGGCCAGTGCAACACCGGCAATATTACCAGTTCCCACGGTAGCGGAAAGTGCTGTCGTGAGGGCCTGAAAATGCGATACATCACCCTCATCGTCTGGATCATCGTATTTCCCAGAGGTTACAGCAAAGCCGTGACCCAATCGCCGCAACTGGATAAATCCAAGGCGAATGGTCAAAAACGCGCCAGCACCGAGAAGTCCAATGACTAGTACGGGTGACAGAAGATTGTTAGCAATCTCAATAAAATGCTCTAAGGCTTCCATGAATCAGTGACGTTTGTCCGGATGGTGTACGGCTTTCATTGTAGCGATGCGATTACGCGGGAATCCGCTAAATGTCAGGTTTTAGACTAAAACTCCCTTTATGAAGTTAAATGCCGCTTTTAAATCGAATAGGCGGCAATATAACCTTGTACCTCCCCGTGAGCAAACCACTGGAAAACACCCGAAACGAGGTCAACTGGATAATGATCGAGGATCCACTTCAACGATGCGTTTATTCATGACGGCAAGTGTCCTAGAGGGGTAATTACGAACCAGTCGATAATCGTGAGTAGCCATAAGAACCGTCATTCCAGATCGATTTAATCCAATAAGTAGCTTTTGAATCTGGTCGGCGACGGTAGGATCAAGATTCCCCGTCGGCTCATCGGCTAGAATAATCCAAGGCTCGTTGATTATGGCGCGTGCGATCACGACTCGTTGCTGCTCTCCCCCAGACAACTCGTGAGGAAACTGATTGCGCTTGTGCGAAAGGCCTACACGCGAAAGTACTTGGATAACTCTGTTTTTTACAGATTTTCCGCGATTTCCCGTCACGAACTGCGCAAACGCTACATTATCGAAGACATTTCGATCCGGGAGTAGCTGAAAGTCCTGAAACACGACCCCTAGACTTCTTCGTAAGTAGGGAATCTCTGAGCGCTTCATCGTTGAAGAACTGAAATCGACAATACGAATGCTTCCCGTTTGGGGGGGATGCTCCATATACAAGGAACGCAAGAGAGACGACTTTCCGCTACCGGTGGGACCGACGAGATACACCAGCTCCCCTCGCCCAATTTTCAGCGATATGTTTTCCAGCACATGTCTGGCCTCGCCCCCTGGTACGGGGAAAGAAATCGATACGTTGTTTAACTCAATCAATGAATCATAGTTGAACGTGGAGATCCCATTTTAGTCATTCTGATGGGAGGCATCAACCATGCCACCTATTACCCAATGAATGCGTTCTGATTCCTCGAAGGCAGGATCCAGACTAAACCCATCGAACGCAGCTCTTACTTGTAGACCATTTTTTTCAATCGCGCTCTTCATTTCCAAAAATGTCCATGTCCGTTGAACATGCTTTTCGTAAAAGGTGCCCTCAGGAGTAGTAATCTCAAACTCAGTGGAATGCCGATGAGTACCCTCATCATACCTACTCCTACGAATATAGGTCACGCTTTCATTGCCGCCTTCGTCTTCAAAAAACTCGGCGTTATTGATCGAGTTTGCAGGCGTCGACTGGTCAAAAACAAAAACGGTACCCTCGGACAGAAAGCGCTTTACGCCCTCAAAAAGCCGATCTAACCCGGCTTCGGTATGGATGTAGTTAATACAATCGTACAGCAGAAGGATGACCTCGAAAGAATGTGAAGGCTGAAAGGCATCCCAACCTCTTTCAAAGTCCAATTGCGAAAATTCAAACCGAGAATCAGTCTCATCAAACCGCTGGCGGGTTCGTTTCAGCATATCCTCTGAGCCATCACAAGCTGAAATCGATGCGCCACACTGATACGCCAGCTCTTCAGTAAATAGACCCGTTCCACAACCTAATTCCAGAATACGCTCGTTCGGTTCTAAATCAATATCTCGTTGCATACCAACGATATGCAAGATGTAGTCTACCCATCCTTCATAGTCCACATGCTCCATAACCAAATCGTAGACCGAAGCGAGTACGGTGTATTCATCAACTGACTTCATGTACAGTGCTTCCTGTTCGAGTTTGATGAATGGAGACCGCCGCCTGAATGGCCGCCATCAGACTGTCTGGGTTCGCCCGACCCGCTCCTGCAATATCAAAAGCCGTTCCGTGATCGGGAGACGTTCTGACAATAGAAAGCCCGGCCGTAAAATTAACACCTTGGCCGAACGAAAGGGTCTTAAAGGGAATGAGCCCTTGATCATGGTACATGGCCAGAATAGCATCAACTGATTTCCAGTTACCACTGCCAAAAAAGCCATCTGCAGGAAATGGACCTTCTACGCGGATGCCCTTCTTTCTGAACTGCAGAATTTCCGGGAGCAACACGTCTGCTTCTTCACGACCTAGCACACCGCCATCGCCAGCATGCGGATTGAGGCCGAGTACGGCAATATGAGGTGATTGAAGCCCAAAATCGCGATGTAAAGACGCCACCATGATGTCGAGTGCCTCGCGAATAGCCTCCCTCGTAACCTCTTCACCTACCCTATTCAATGGGACATGCCCACTTACCAAGCCTACACGTAGGTGGTCAGAAACCATCATCATTTGATAGTGCTCTGATTTGGTCCGATCAGCGATGTACTCGGTATGCCCGGGAAAATGATGACCCGCCAAGGAAATAGCTTCTTTAGAAATCGGACACGTCACCATGGCATCGGCTCTGCCATCCAGACACATATCTACAGCCAGTGCCACTGATTTCATGGCTATATCCCCAGCCTCACGACCAATGCGTCCTGGATGAGGGTGGAAGTCGGATGCCTCAATGGGAGTTATCTGAACATTTTTAACAGCCAAGTTCAATTGATCCCGGTAATAGTCTAAGACCGAAGGTTGCCCGACGACCTCTATGGAGCACAATTGCTGGGCCTGTCCATCCTTGAGGATCTTCAAAAGTACTTCTGGACCGACCCCATTGGGATCTCCCATAGTTATCGCAATTCTGGGCTTCCGGAAGCTCTCTGACATACTAACACAGCTGTTGATCAGCGTTTTTGCTCTGCGATTTGCTGGAGATAACGGGTCAATAAACGGACGCCAAATCCGGAACCACCTGCTTTGTTGTACCCGCGGGCTGCATCCAAAAATGCTGGACCAGCGATATCGACATGGATCCACGGGTAGTCTACAAAGTGCTCAAGAAACTTAGCGGCCGTTATACTTCCTGCTCCGCGACCGCCCACATTCTTCAGGTCAGCGACCGTGCTTTTCAGTTGCTCATTGTATTCGTCGAACATAGGTAAAGGATGAACGCGATCACCACTAGCTGAACCTGCTTTCACAATGCCAGCAAGGCGCTCATCCACCCCTTTTTCATCATTCGTCATGACCGCTGCCACAATATCTCCCAATGCCACCACAGCTGCTCCCGTGAGCGTAGCTAATTCAACCACGATTTCAGGATAGAACGTTGAGGCATACGACAGTGCATCTGCCAAGATCATGCGCCCTTCTGCATCCGTATTGAGTACTTCGACCGTTTTACCTGAATGCATCTTCACGACATCGCCCGGTACGTAAGCATTCTTGCCGGGTCGGTTGTCCGTAGCTGGAATTAAACCAATTACATACAAGGGCAGGTCCAATTTTGCGATGGCTTCCATAGCCCCAACAACTGCTGCTGCTCCAGCCATGTCGCATTTCATAGAGTCCATGGATCCCTTCGTAGGCTTGAGGGACAGACCGCCTGTATCATACACTACTCCCTTTCCAACCAAAATGATGGGACGTGAGTTACGCGCATTTTCTGGTTGCCATTCGAGGACTGAAAACGTCGGAGGCTCTTCACTTCCTCGGTTCACCGCCAACAAGCCGCCCATTCCTTCTTCTTCGATCAGCTCCTTATCCCAGACAGAAACCTCGTACCCCGTTTTGCGGGCTGATTTCTCAATAGCCTTCGCAAATAGGACCGGTGTTTTTTCGTCAGGAGAAAGGTTAACCAAATCTCTCGCAGAACAAACTCCTTCCGCCACAATCCGTCCGCGGTCGGCTCCTCGGCGAACTTGTTTATCCTGATCATCCGTTTGGATAACGAGACGCTGGGTACCATCCACCTCGGGCTCGACAGTACGATATTTATCGAAACGATAGGACCCCAAAATAAATCCTTCCACTAATGCCTGAGACGACTCATCACCGTCCAACTCCAAAGAAGGAACAGATATTCCTACGGTCTCTGCGCGAACCGTTGAAGCAGAGGATGCTCCATCGGAGGCCGCCAGCCGAAGCCTTTCAGCCGTTACGCTATCAGCATCTCCTACTCCCAGTAGGACAATACGCTTTGCTGCGCCTGAATCTGGATAAATCACCGAGCTATTCCCGTCGCTTTTCATATCCGCGCGGGCCTTCTCAATGACGCTACCGAATGCATCCACGAGGGTACTCAACCCTTCATCCAAATCTTCCCCCGTGACCGGGACAAGAAGGAGATCCACATCCAATTCTGAAATACCAATCGTTGAAACTGAAACTTTCATAGTTGCCTACTTAATTCTGACTGTTCATCAGCGAACTGAGGTACGCTGCGTCTTCTGCTGATAATGATTCCTGATCCTCATCCTGCACCGAGGTATATCGCGGGGCAGCATTGATCGCCTTTTTCATAGCCTGCTCTAAAGGCTCTCTGATAAATGCGCCGGATGCATTTCTATGCCCTCCGCCGCCAAACGCCTGTGCCCATTTGTGCACGTGATAATCGCCCTTGGATCTAAAACTGACTTTCGTTCCGCCCGCCGTCTCTGTGAAAATGAGCGCAATGCGCACGCCTTCAATCGTCAGCAAGTGGTTTACAAATCCTTCTGTTTCTTCTACAGGAGCACCCGTATCTGCCAGAAAACGGCGCGATACTACCATGGAGCCTACTGCTCCATCGAAATGAGTTTCAATCGTTGAAAACACCTTGCTCATCAACTGTAACCCTTCTCTACTCTTCTTATCGTATACCTGAGCATGCAATTCAGCTACATCCAATGATCCACGCTCAATCAATTCTGCTACCACCCGATGAAGCCGAGGTGTTACACTTGAAAACCGAAATGAGCCCGTATCCGTCAAAATAGCTACATAAAGAGGCGCAGCAACCTGATAGTCAATGGCATCTAGGTCCCAAGCTTCGAACACATCAAAGAGAAGCTCACCGGTGGATGAAGCGGTCTCCTTACGATACATCAGGTCAAACCATGACTCTGGATCTGTGTGATGATCAATTAATACTTTCAGAGCGGAGGTCCCCTTAAACTGAGGACCTACTGTTCCAACCCGACTTGCTGCATTCGTATCCAAGACAATGGCTAGGTCAGCCTTTGCAATGAATTCTACTTGGGCGAGAGAGCCTTTATAGAGCTGAATATCCCCCACGCCTGGAAGCCATTCCATATTGTACGGGCACGCGTCCTGATTCACCATGAGGACGTCTTTGCCCTGACCCTTCAAAAAATGGCCAAGAGCCAACTGGGATCCAACGGCATCACCGTCTGGGCGGGTATGCGTCGTGATCACCACTCGTTGGGCATCTTTGAGTGCAGAAACGATAGTTGCTGGCATGAGCTTTAGGTACGTGCGCGAAAGCTGAAAATTGGCAGTCGGTCTTAAACCCGCGTGCGCAATCTATGTTCGACGCTACCTCAGCAAATCATTTTAACCGCAAGATGCTGTCCAAATATGCATTCCTACGCCGAGACCAGCCGGGTCAAGGATAGAGTCTATGGGTCTTCCAACTTTGCGCATCGGCTTCAAAAATCAACCGATCATGCAACCGAAACGGTCTACCCTGCCAAAACTCAATCCGATTGGGAATAACCCTGAAACCACCCCATTTATCAGGTAACGGGACTTCTTGGTCTTTGAATTGTCGCTCAAAGTCGTCAACTCGCTTTTTGAGATCCGACCTTGTACTCAATTCACTGGACTGATCAGAGGCCCAAGCACCAATCTGACTTCCCCGAGCTCGAGAATGAAAGTAGGCTTCCGACTCCTCTCTAGACACTTTCTCTACCGCTCCCTCAACGCGAACCTGCCGTTGAAGAATAGGCCAATGAAAGAGAAGGGCAGCGAATGGATTGCCAATCAGCTCGCCGGACTTACGCGACATATAATTCGTATAGAACACAAATCCATCCTGATCCGCATGTTTCAACAAGACCATTCTTGCCGAAGGCTTGCCTTCAGCGGTGGAGGTCGCCAGATTCATCGCTTCAGGCAAGTACAGACCCGACTTTTTGGCATCTTCGAACCAATCATCGAACAGGTCGATAGGGTCTTTATCTGCTGAGGCATCAGTTAGGCCTTGGGCTATTCCGCTTCCGGACGTCCATACAGCTTTGATTGATCTAAATATGCTCATTAAGCTCGCTCCACAAGATTACCGTGCTCTAAAACCATAATCCGATCTGCCATAGCGGCAAATCCCTGATTATGGGTAACCAACACGAACGTCTGATTCATTTCACGACTCAAACGAATCAACTCTTTGTGCAGTTGATCCGCCGTCTTTTCATCTAGATTGCCCGTAGGCTCGTCTGCCAAGACTAGATCTGGTGCATTCATAAGGGCTCGCGCCATGGCGACACGTTGGCGTTCGCCTCCGCTCAACTCTCCAGGACGATGATCAGACCTATCGCTGAGACCTAAAAGTGCAAGTAGTTCGTCAGCTCTCGGGCGAGCCACGCCTTGCGAGTCTCCTCTGACGAGAGCCGGCATCATGACATTTTCCTGGGCAGTGAACTCAGGCAGCAAGTGGTGAAATTGAAAGACAAACCCAACATGCGCATTTCTAAATGTCGACAACGCTTCGTCATCTTTTTCAGCCAACACCTCTCCGGAAAACCGAATCTCTCCGCTATCTGGTTGCTCCAGCGTTCCCAGAATATGAAGTAAGGTACTTTTTCCTGTTCCAGATTCACCTACAATGGCCACCACTTCTCCACGATGCACATCCAGATCTACCGACTTTAATACATCGAGGGGTCCGCGACCAGCCGCCGGGAACGATTTGGCCAGACCTCGGACGCTAAGCAGCACCTCCTTTTCGCCTAAGCTTTTGTCTAGCAGATCACTCATCGTCCCTCGAAATCTCATACTTACTCATCTTGTTATAGAGATGAGAGCGTTGAATCCCGATGGCCTCAGCCGTTCGGCTGATATTCCAATCGTACTGCATCAGCTTATGCTCAATGAAAAGCTTTTCTGCACTATCCCTGAAATCGGAAAATTGCTCAAAACGATCCAGTAGCCCAATAATGGGATTACTGCTCGCTCCTCCTGGAATTACATACCGCTCGACATCAAGCTGAGTAATGCGTTCGCCCTGACTCAGGATCGTTAGGCGCTCCACCACATTGTGTAACTCCCGAACATTCCCGCGCCAGTCAAAATTCTGAAGAGAAGAGAGAGCGTCTTTGGAGAAGGGTTTGGGCTCTAAGCCATTCCGCCTAGCAATGCGTTCAGCAATGTGCTCAGTAATCAAGGGGACATCAGAACGGCGCTCCCTGAGGGGTGGAACGTGAATCAGAATAACCGACAATCGGTGATACAGATCTTCCCTGAATTCTCTTTCTTCAATCTGGTTTAGGAGATTTTTATTGGTCGCAGCGATGACTCGAACATCCACAGGAAGCGAGCGATCTCCTCCCACCCGTGTGATAGTATTTTCCTGCAAAGCCCGGAGCACTTTCGCCTGAGCTGATAGGCTCATATCTCCGATTTCGTCCAGAAACAACGTACCGCCGTGGGCCTGTTCAAATTTTCCGATGCGTTGCTTGGTCGCACCTGTGAAGCTTCCTTTTTCGTGACCGAACAACTCACTTTCAAGTAACTCACCCGGTATAGCACCGCAGTTGATGGGAACAAACGCCTTTTGTCTGCGTGATGAGTGGTAGTGAATATTCCTAGCAATCACTTCTTTGCCAGTGCCCGATTCACCCAAAATCAACACAGTTGCGTCTGATACACACACCTGTTGAATGAGCTGTCGAACACGTTTCACTTCTTGGCTGTTACCGACAAGGCTTCTAAATAATTCAGCGGCTCGTTGTGATACTTCTTCGGTCAGCGTATGTTCGGTTAACTGAACTTTACGAATACAATTGATGAAATTTTGATACGTCGTCGGCCACTCTAAAGCAACAAAGTGCCGAGAAATAGCCGCCCCCAACTTTGGTGCCTTGCCTTTATTATGAACATAAATGATCGGCTGCTGACTTTTATAATCGGCAAAAAATTCAATAATATCAATCTCATTAAATTCCGCGCCATCACCCAACATGATCATCGGCAACTCATCTTGTTTGGCTGTTTTTTTTAGTTTATCTAAGCTTATTTTTTTTGTGTTGTAATCCAAAAAGCTCATGACCGATTCAATTTGAGAACCACGCGTTTTATCGTCATCGATTAGCAATACTTTTTGTAACGCCATATTGTAAGTGCCTATCACTGTGTCAAACTATAAGACGCATTAGTATGTCAAAAAACTGGCGCTTGATGCAATTATTTTACGCTTTAAGCAATATCATCCCTACGCAGCTATATTTAACTTGACAGTTAAGCCCTCTGCACTTAGAACATACTCACATCCCATAGCTTACTATTTCACGTGACTGATCTTTCCATACCGTTTCTTTTTGTTCTTCTAGTCGTACTTATTTTATTATCTGGCTTTTTTTCTGGCTCAGAAACCGCCTTAATGCGCGTTAACCGCTATCGCCTACTTCACTTAATGAAAGGTAATCATTTAGGCGCCAAATTGGCCCATAAACTTTTAAAAAAACCGGATCGATTAATCGGCTTAATCCTTCTAGGCAATAACTTCGTCAATATCCTCGCCACCTCCATTGCAACCATCATCGCTTTACGCTTATACGGTGAAGCCGGCATTGCCATTGCTACAGGTTTACTGACGTTTGTTATCTTGATTTTTTCTGAGGTCACACCTAAAACTTGGGCCGCAAGCCATCCGGAACGCTTGGCTTTTTTTGCATCGTTTATCTATACCCCGCTGCTAAAAGTTCTTTACCCGCTTGTTTGGGTGGTCAATGCAATATCAAATTTTCTGCTTAAATTGCTGGGCATTAACGTACACGATGATTCTGACGTCCCCATGCGACATGAAGAGTTACGTACGATTGTGACCGAAGCAGGGAACTTAATTCCGGAAGAACATAAGGACATGTTATTGGGCATTCTAGATCTTGAACATGCCACGGTTGAAGACATCATGATTCCCATCAATGAAATTCATGGCATTGATCTGGATGACGGTATCGACGAAATAAAAAAACAGCTGTACGCATCGTCTTACTCTAACCTACCGCTTTTTAAAACCAATATTGATAAGGTGCAGGGCTATTTACGCATTAAAGAACTTTTTAGCTTAATTGATAATGACGACTTTGATCACGACAAGCTGCTGTCTATCAAACGTGACGCTT
>DKOG01000161.1:3394-4287 GCA_002469915.1 Bacteroidetes bacterium UBA7368 | reverse complement strand
CTCGGATTTGCTCACGATAAGGAAATGCGCTCGGGTTTCCTCAGCGATAGTATAGTCACGGCCAAGGATATTATGGTCCAGCCTAACCCGCCGCGCTTTCTGCGTGAGGGAGATAAGATCGAGTTTACGGTCAAGGTCTCAAACCAGTCACCGACCATTCAAAAGGGAACAGTCCGTCTGACCTTCAATGATGCCCGAACCAACCAAAGTGTGGACCGGGAACTCGGCAATAAAGTGACCGATTTGAATTTCGAGATACCGGCCAAGCAGTCCCGTACTTATTCGTGGAAGATATCCGTTCCTGATGATCTGGGAGTGATCACCTACAAAGCAGTGGGGGGAACCGGTAAGATTTCCGATGGGGAAGAGGGATACCTGCCCGTTCTTTCCAGACGGATCTTTGTGACCGAATCGATGCCTTTGCCCATTCGGGGAGCCCAAACCAAGAAGTTTAACTTTGGGAAACTGATGGCGTCAGGCAATTCCAACACCATCACACATAAGAACTTTACCGTTCAGATGGTTTCCAATCCTTCCTGGTATGCGGTCATGGCCCTGCCTTATCTGATGGAATTTCCCCATGAGTGTTCCGAGCAAACCTTTAACCGGCTCTATGCAAATTCTCTGGCCCGTGAGATCGCCCATTCTGATCCCAAGATTCGTCGCATATTCGATCAGTGGAAGGGAACCAAGACATTGGACAGTCCCTTGGAAAAGAACGAGGACCTGAAGTCTGTCGCACTGATGGAGACTCCATGGGTACGCCAAGCCAAAAGCGAGAGTGAATCCCGCCGAAATGTGGGCATCCTCTTTGATGATAACCGCCTCAATGACGAGAAGCGCCGGACCTTCGAGAAGCTCAAGCAAATGCAACTTTCTGACGGAGCCTGGCC
>DKOG01000161.1:0-3273 GCA_002469915.1 Bacteroidetes bacterium UBA7368 | reverse complement strand
AACCGTCTGGACAATTGGATTAACAAGACCTACCGAAGCATTCTCAAAAATGGAAAGAAAGAGAACAATCACTTGTCCTCCACCATTGCTCTCTATTTGTACGGGCGCAGTTTCTTCCTCGAGCAGCAGAAGATCAACCCCAATGCCCAGGAAGCGGTAAACTATTTCCTCGGGCAGGCCCGGGAATACTGGCTGAAACTCGGCAATCGTCAGTCGCAGGGACATGTGGCCCTCGCTCTTCATCGGTTTGGCAAAGACAAGGATACGCCAATGGCCATAGTCCGCTCACTCAAAGAGCGTTCGGTCACTGACGAGGAAATGGGGATGTTCTGGAGGGATGAGGAATTATCCTGGTGGTGGCATCGTGCCCCCATCGAGACCCAGGCGGTGATGATTGAAGCTTTTGATGAGATTATGAACGATCAGAAGTCGGTCGAGGAATGTAAGGTCTGGTTGCTTAAGCAAAAGCAGACTCAGGACTGGAAAACCACCAAGGCGACAGCCGATGCCGTATATGCCCTCGTGCTTAGAGTGAGTGATCTGCTTGCCTCGGACGAACTGGTAAAAGTATCCCTTGCTGACAGGGCTCCGATCAAACCCGAGAATGTGGAGGCAGGAACCGGATACTACGAGAAGCGATTCGTCGGTCCGGAGATTAAGCCCGATTTCGGGAAAGTCACCGTGACCAAGGTGGATGAGGGAGTTGCCTGGGGAAGCGTGCATTGGCAGTACATGGAGGATATCTCCAAAATAACCCCACACGAGGGCACGCCCTTGAAGATCAAAAAGACTCTCTACACTAAGGAATATACAAAAAAGGGTCCGGTTATCTCACCGGTACGGGGTCCCGTAAAAGTGGGAGATGAACTGGTCGTACGGATCGAACTGCGTACCGACCGGGACATGGAATATGTTCACATGAAGGACCATCGCGGAAGCGGAACCGAACCGGTCAATGTTCTATCCACTTACAAATATCAGGACGGTCTGAGCTATTACCAGTCCACCCGTGACACCGCATCCCACTTCTACTTGGATTATCTGCCCAAGGGCACCTATGTATTCGAATATTCCGTCCGTGTTCAGCACCGCGGAGAATATCAGACCGGTATGACCCATGTGCAATGTATGTACGCCCCCGAGTTCAACAGTCATTCGCAAAGCATAAGCTTGGTCGTCGAATAGGGGCAGTTCGTTTTGTAATTTATGCGAGTAGGTAACCTGATGCCATCTTGATTATACATCATAGGGTCTTCATAAGGTCTTAGTAAATTAAACCTGTTAGAATTCTCTCAGCAGATCGTACGCGTTTAATTCATTGACCCATCGTTCTGGGATTGAAGAAAATCCGTTGGCGGCACCCAGCAACATACCAAGTGCAAGGCCGCGGGCACAATTGTCTCCTCCTGCCATGGCATTTTCAATAAATGCTGTTTCGATATCATCTCCATATTTTAGGGCAAGGTAAAGAACGGAAGGAAGGGCGGATGAAATGGAACAGGCGGGTCCAAGTTTACCGATTGCATCTACGGCATTTTCTGAAACAACAGCGTTTGCCTTTTGAAGTGCCCATGCCGGTGCCGTTTCATTAAGTGTATCGACCAAGTTGGCTCCATGCATGAGTCGATAGCCAGCTTTAGCGAAAAAGGTTGCGGATTCTTCGGCCTCTGGAGAACGATGGGTGAGAATGGTTTGTTCAATAGACGCCCGCACAACTTCTTCTTCAGTGGAGTTTGCAAGATGGCAAACAAGCGGGGCAATTCTGGCGGGACCCGCAATTTCCACCGAATCACTTCCGACTTGAGTATTGTCTGCTTGGTTTTGAAGGTTGGCCAAAGTAGATTTTGTCGCACCGTCTATGTAGTCATTGTATTCGGGCCACATCCCCAGCCAGTCATTCATAAAACCAGAAGGACTCCATTTTTTTTCTCGCACCAGAAATTGTAACAGGCATAAAGACTGATCCCCCACATGCCCTTGGTCACCCGCCTGCTTGTGGGGATGGTATGAATCTGCTCCTGGAGCTTTGTATTCGCTTACTCTACCATGTTTTTGTGCCAATTCGTTTGTGTCATAAATCCAATGCACACCCAGAGAAAGGGCGTCTGCAGAGTAGGAACCAAAGAGAAGTCCTGATTGCTTATTTGTTAGATCGTTCATATAGGATGATTTGAAATTTTTGTTTTACTGAGCGTTGAATGGAAAGTCGGTATACCCTTCAGCAGTCGAGGAACTATACCAAGTCGAAGGATCTGCCTCTTCAGCAAGGGGGGCACCGGCAGCGAGTCGTTCTACTAAGTCTGGGTTGCTGATGAATGGACGCCCAAAGGCAATCATATCTGCGTGACCTTCGGATATGGCTTTTTCAGCAGTCTCTTCGGTGTATCCACAATTACCCATGATCGGTCCTTTAAAAACCGCACGGAATTCCTCGAGGGTCATGGGTTCACCAAGCTCATGAAAGCCAAAAGCAAGACCATCCATAACATGTAAGTAAGATAATCCATATTGATTGAGTTGTTTGGCCGCGTGAGTGAACTGTTCTCGATAATCCGGAGAACCCATATCATCAAATATTCCATTGGGTGACAGGCGGACGCCTATCCGGTTGAAGGGAAAAACTTCTCCGACTGCCTGAACGACTTCATCAAGTAATCGATAACGGTTTTCCATACTTCCGCCATATTCATCCGTTCGATGGTTTGTTTTGGACTGTAGAAATTGATCGAGGATATATCCGTTGGCCGAGTGTATTTCGATACCGTCGAAACCGGCAGCCTTTGCAAGTTCTGCTCCTTTTGTAAACATCGCAATAATTTGCGGAATTTCTTCAAGCTCAAGGGCTCTGGGAACTTCATAGGGTTTGCTGCCATCCGGAGTGTGTGTTTCATTATTTTCCAAGCGAATAGCGGAGGGGGCTACGGGTTGCTGGCCATTAATCAAAAGACTGTGAGTGGCCCGACCTGGATGCCAGAGTTGCAAAAATATTTTACCATCTTTTTTGTGTACTGCCTCGGTCGTTTTTTTCCAGCCTTCGACATGCTCATCATCATAAATGCCCGGCATATTCATCCAGGCTATTGCACTACTGTCTACCCCTGTTGCTTCAGCAATAACCAATCCGGCTGATGCACGCTGTCCGTAATACTCTGCCATTAATTCTGTTGGACAACCATCCGGTGTAGCTCGTGTTCGTGTCATCGGTGCAAGGATAACTCGGTTCTTTAATGGTAGATCCCCAATTTGGGTGGGTGTTAAAAGTTGTTTAGTCAT
>DKOG01000005.1 GCA_002469915.1 Bacteroidetes bacterium UBA7368 | reverse complement strand
TTCATTTCCATGAAGTAGAAATTCAGGTCTTTGTCGACCAGAAATTCAACGGTTCCGGCTCCCACGTATCCACACGATCGCGCAGCTTCAATAGCGGCTTGTCCCATCATCTCTCGTAGTTCTGGTGTGAGAATGGACGATGGGGCCTCTTCGATTACTTTCTGGTGGCGCCGCTGAATGGAGCACTCGCGCTCGAAAAGATGCACGGTTTTTCCTTGTTGATCAGCCAGAATTTGGAATTCGATGTGACGTGGCTGGTCAATGTATTTCTCAATGAAGACGCGTCCATCTCCAAAGGCTGATTCAGCTTCGCGAGAGGCTGATTCCATGGAAGAGATGAACTCATCCGGACTGGACACCACTCGCATTCCCTTGCCGCCGCCTCCGGCGGCGGCTTTGATCAAGACGGGGTATCCGATTTCGCCCGCAATCTGAAAAGCCTCTTCCATGCTTGCAATAGCGTCTACGGTGCCCGGTGCCATAGGAACGCCTGCGTGCTCCATGAGCGCGCGTGCAGCCGTTTTGTCACCCATACTTTCAATAGCATCTGCCGGTGGTCCAATAAATGCGATACCCTCGCGTTCGCACGCGCGCGCAAATTCTGCATTCTCCGAAAGGAAACCATACCCTGGATGCACCGCATCCGCGCCGGCCTTTAGGGCGACCTTGAGAATGCGATCTGCAATCAGATATGATTCAGATGAAGGAGCCGCGCCGACATGAAACGCTTCATCTGCGAGCCGAACATGCATGGCCGTCCTATCTGCATCACTAAATACAGCGACTGTTCGTATTCCTAGCTCTTTACAGGAGCGAATGACACGAACAGCGATTTCGCCTCGATTGGCGATGAGAATCTTATGGATGGACTTATCTACTGACAAAACGTGTGTTTTGGGTCGTGTGGCACGAATTTGGTGGTGATCGTTGATGTCTTAAAGACGCTAAAACCTGTTAAAATGACAGAATTTAAGTGGCCTGAGGAACAACATGGGGAATCTACGGCTCCAACGGGTGATTTGGAGCGTATTAGGACGGATCGCAATCGGTTTCGAAAGAAACCTATCAGACCATGAATCAAGACCTCTACAAAATACTGGGAGTTGCGGAAAACGCAGACGCGACGGCAATTAAAAAGTCGTATCGCAGGCTTGCGCGCGAATTGCACCCAGACAAAAATCAAGAGGATCCGAAAGCTGAGGACAAGTTCAAAGAGGTGCAGCAGGCCTACGAAGTGCTTTCGGACGATAAAAAGCGTCGTCAATATGATCGAATGAAACGGTATGGCGGCGCCGCCGGAGGCCCATTCCAGTCAAGACGGGGTGGGAATTTTCACCGTTCGGATGATGGGACCTACGTCAGATCGGATGGCATGGGTGGTGGAGCTGATCCGGGATTCTCGGATATCTTTGAGCAGTTTTTCGGAGGCACTGCAGGAATGGGTGGTCGTCCAACTTCGGGAAGGTCCGCATCAAGAGGTGCACAACAACCACGCTCAACCGAAGCATACGATCGGAAACGCACCGTGCGGATTTCTATGTCCAGAATGCTTAAAGGCGGGAATATTAGTTTTACCCTAGATGGGGAAAAGATTCAAATTCCTTTTCCTAAGGGTGTAAAAGACGGACACAAGGTTCGTGTTAAGGGAAAGGGGCGCCAAATGCCGAACGGCCAATATGGCCATTTGTATGTCACCATTCGAGTGGACGAACAAGAGAATCTTTGGAGAGAAGCCTCGACCCTTCACAAGAATGTAGAAATTTCTGTTTTTGACGCCCTTTTGGGAGCGGATCTGACCATCAAGACGCCTCTCGACACCTCGCTTAAACTGAAGATTCCAGCAGGATCCCAGTATGGAGCGAAGTTGCGCATTCGGGGGCATGGTGTGGAAACCGATAAGGCCAAAGGAGACCTCATTGTACATCTGAATTTTAGCGTACCGGAAGCACTGTCAGAAGAGCAGAAAGATTTGCTTAAACAAGCACGGGACGCAGAGTAGAAAATTGGTTCTAGTCCTTAAAAAAGGGCAATTCGGGTCGATAATAGAAAAGGATGCGTACCTCTCGTTATCACTATATCACCCTTGTGTTGCTCTTCTTTTTTGTAGCAACCTCAGCACAGGCCCAGATTGAATACTGGAAGCCTGCTCCGGGTCCTTATGGAGGTACAGCGATATCAGACCTAGAGGTTACTGCTGATGGCGTTGTGTACGCTGCTACCTCGAATGGCGTGTACGTGTCTACGGATGATGGGCGTAATTGGACCGATGCCTCAGATGGGCTAGTCGTGACCGATGTTCGTGATTTGATGATCCGGGAGGATGGATCTATGTGGGCTGTGGCGTACGGAGCCGGCCTCTTTAAATGGAATGCTCCAGTACGCCGCTGGGATTCTGCTGGATTGGCTCAGACGTTTGCGACGTCAATCGTAGAATCTGCCGATGGAAACTTAGTGGTTGGGAGCATCGGTTTTGCATACCTGTCTGTGGACAATGGAATCTCGTGGCAGGCCAAGTCTCTGGATGGTTTTCAGGTCAATATTCAAGACCTAGCCAACAATAATTCTTATTTGTTTGCGGCTTCATCCCTCGGCGTGTTTCGTTCATCTGATTCAGGTGAAACGTGGGAGTTTGCCTCTTTCGGTATTCAAGAATTGGATATTCGATCGGTTGAGACGGATTTGCAAGGTAATGTGTACGCAGGTGTTGCCCCGACTTCTGGAGGCTGTGTACTCTATCGATCTAGGGGAAATGGAAGTATTTGGACCTGCATTCAGCCCACTACAGATCCTCTTTTGGTGCCTGTGCTCAAAATGGGTCCAAATGGATTTCTGTACGCAGGTGGATATCGCAATGTGCTTTACACGGAAAACGGGGGAAATACCTGGCAGTCCATTCCGGCATCAGGTTCAACGGTGGATGCCATTTTATTTACTGGGACGTCCATGCTTATTGGATCGCAAGGACTAGGCATCTTGAGATCCGAAATGGCTGGATCCAGCTGGGAAGTGTCTAATTCGGGTATGCAGAGCCGAATCAATTCGGTAACGGCATTGGATTCTGGGCGGATTTTAGTGGGTACGGAAGGGGGCCTTTTTCAGTCAACTGATTACTCGGATTCCTGGGACCGCGTCCATCCGTCAGATCCTCTTATACAGCCAATAAAAAAATCGCTGGTCGATCCTCAAGGTAGAATCATTGCCGCAACCGCTGCTGGTATTTGGCGCCATGACGACCAAACTGGTTGGCAAGCGCTGGGCCCTCCTGGAATGCCTTCTATCAAAGACATTACGCTGCGCGAGAACGGCAATATTCTGGCCTCCTACTATTCCGGTATTTACGAATTTGATGGATCTAATTGGTTCGAATGGATGATCCAGGGATTCGATCAGGGATACCGAGATGTGACGGCTGTGCATGTTACTGACAAGGGAACGGTTCTGGCCGGGGCTGCATGGGATTCATGGCGTCAGGTTGCAGGATCCAGGGGTTGGGACTTGATGTCTGCGGGAAGTGTGCCTTGGTTTGACGCACAGACTTTCGCTCAGGATGGGAATACGATTCTCGGTGGGACCAAATTTCTAGGAGTTGTGCAATCGCAGGACGACGGCGCGACATGGGCCCCATTGGGTTCAGGTTTGATGGGCCGAGAAGATGTGCAAGACGTACAGTTTGATCATCTGGGTAGAGCGCATATTGGAACGTATGGGAGTGGCGTGTTTCAGCTTAATCCTTGGACGAAAGTGTGGGTCCCCGTTAATTACGGCCTGGAAGATAATCATCGAGTAATCAGTCTAGCGTTTGACGCTGATGGAAATGGATATGTGGGAACCGTCGACGGTGGTTTGTACCGACATATCGTCTCACGATCGGTTTCTGTTGAAGGTGTAGAAGAAGTGCCCGATCAGTTTCGTGTTGGGGCACCTTATCCCAATCCAGTGCGCACTGCGCTTAGCGTACCATTTTTTCATCTAGATTCAGGTGTGGTCGAGGTCGAGGTATTCGACATGCTCGGTCACCGAGTCGTGTATGAAAGGAGCATCAGGCCCGGAGGCGATCAGGAACTCAGTGTTTCAGTAAATAGCTTGGCTTCCGGGTCGTACGTGTTGCGTATCCGTACTCAGGATCAAGTGGGGCACCGCTCGTTTATCGTCCTGAACTGATTACCGGTTATGCTTGAAAACCCATTTACCAGGTCTT
The DNA here is from genome assembly GCA_002469915.1 of Bacteroidetes bacterium UBA7368. Taxonomy (GTDB): domain Bacteria; phylum Bacteroidota; class Rhodothermia; order Rhodothermales; family UBA10348; genus UBA10348. Next base: position 4,688 of record DKOG01000005.1, on the reverse strand, counting down.
AGTCCTTTCAGGATGCGCGGACGGACCGGGTACCTCCCCAGTCTAATCCGACAGCACATTTCCCGTGCCCGCCCGCACCCCTGATACTCAGTTTCTATTACAGCGCTGTTCCCATAATTCCTCGAAGTGAATTGGATAGTCCAGAGTTCGCACGTTCCGTTCGAACGAGCACAAGTCCCTTTTTGTGGAAAACCTGACTCTGGGGTCGTTTGTTTGAAAACTCGTAAGCCTCGGATGCAGCCAACTCTAGGTCTTCAAACAAGTACACATTAATGGATTCGATTCCGTCTAGGACGAGCCGGACGCTCGAGGAAGCCGGTATGCCCCAGTTTCCGGGTCCAGAAGGAGAGGCGAATATGCCCTCTGCCTGAAGTTGTTTTTCGAGCCAAGCGATGTCAATTAGTTCGGTTTCATCGGTCTCTTGGGACACAGAGCTTAAGCCCGTACAACCTGTGAGGACTGTTAAAAGGCTTATGGTGACAAGAGGAAGCACGCTATTTTTCATGGTTTGTATACCGATCGTTAACGTTCATGGAAAGAGCGGGATATGTTTGCTTCTCGTTTAATGGTCGTTCCATAAACCGTAAAAAATGACGTTTTTGGGCTGAATCGTGGGTATTGAGGTGTGAGATGAAGTGCTGGGCCAGTGACTGCCGGATTTTATTTTACCCCTCATCACTGTTTGACAACGGAAGTGTACACTTCCAAAAAAAGGTTGCATCGTAAAGTGTCCACGCCGTATCATTAGAACAATTCCATCGAGAACGACCGAGGGACAGGCCCTAAGACGTCGTAGCAACCTGGTCTCGCATATGAGACTAATATGGTGCTAAATCCTGCTCGATATTGACCGAGAATGATGGGAAGGATGCCGAAGTTTGCTTCGTGACAACCCTCCCATTTTTCCGGAGGGTTTTTTTATACCCTCGGAGTTTCTCGGGTATATCAGGCGCAGATGGGAGTGAAGCTCTGAGCTTCGGACGGCATTCTATGTGCGTTCAGGCTCAGCATCATCTCCCGGCATCTTGAACGGGAGCTGCGAAAAAGGGGACGACAACGGTAATCTGGATGGGCGATTTCAACCAAAGATTATTGTTAAGATCATGGCTACGCCACTACATCCTCAGACCTTACTTACTCTCGCTGGTCAGCATACCGACGGCGCATACAATAGCGTTGCGCTTCCTATTTATCAGTCGGCCATTTTTCGCTTTGACAGTCCTGATGAGAAACCTGGGTACGATTATTCCCGCTCAGGAAACCCAACTAGAGAAGCACTTGAGACGACACTAGCCCAACTAGAAGGAGGAGCCGGCGCAGTTTGCGTTGGCAGCGGTATGGCCGCCGTAGCGACCGTTTTGGCGCTCTACGATGCTGGATCCCACATCATTTGCTCTCACGATTGTTACGGCGGGACCGAGCGTCTCCTGACATGGTACGAGCGACAAGGAAAGCTTTCGGTCTCTTATGTGGACTTGACCCTCAAGGGTAACCTGGAGGCCGCAATTCGTCCAGAAACAAAGGCCATCTGGGTTGAGACGCCTTCGAATCCGTTGCTTAGAATTACGGATCTGGAAGCCGTGGGTGAATTGACAGGCCAGCTCGACATCGACTTTATCGTAGACAACACTTTTTTGTCGCCCCTTCTGCAGCAACCGTTTCAGTTTGGAGCCGACTTCATCATTCACTCCACTACCAAGTACCTGAACGGGCACTCCGATGTGGTTGGTGGTGTGGTTGTGGCGCGGACAGAGGAGGGACGCGAACGCGCCCACTTTGCCGCAAATTCTACGGGTGCTACGGCCGTACCGTTTGATAGCTGGTTGGTACTTAGGGGTCTGAAAACACTCCCTCTTCGATTGAAACAGCATTGCGAAAACGCGCTGATTGTTGCCCGTTTCTTGGAAAGTCATGATCTCGTTAAAAAGGTGTTTTATCCGGGTCTAGAAACCCATGAGGGACATGAACTGGCCAAAAAGCAGCAGTCTGGATTTGGAGGCATGGTTTCTTTTGAGCTGGACGAGCGGGTAGCCGAGATTAAAACGCTGCTGGGCGCTACCAAGATCTTTACGTTGGCCGAGTCGCTAGGTGGGGTGGAATCGCTTATCGAACAACCTGCTACCATGAGTCATGCTTCCATGCGTGAAGAGGCAAGACTTGAAGCAGGAATCACCGAAAACGTCGTTCGGCTTTCGGTGGGTATTGAACACGTTAGTGACTTGATTTCAGATCTGGAAGAAGCGCTCGATAAGGCCCGTTGTCTCACACCGAATCGAGTCCGGGGACTAAACCGCGTCCATGCCTGAAGTACTCATAGAATCGTTTAGCCGGTTTCAATTAGAGGACGGCACCACATTGAATGACGTAAATGTAGCCTATCGGACATGGGGAAAGCTCAATGCGTCAAAGGATAATGCCGTTGTGGTATGTCATTCACTGAGTGGAGACAGCAACGTGGATGCGTGGTGGACGCCGTTGATTGGGCCCGGTCGGGCCTTGTGCACGGATCAGTACTTCGTCGTGTGTGCCAATCTTTTGGGGTCTTGCTATGGCACGACCGGGCCCACAAGCATCAATTCCGAAACCGGTCAGCCGTATGCGTCCAGCTTTCCGGTGCCAACCATTCGGGATAACGTCCGCTTGCAGCAGCGCCTTTTAGACCGACTTGGTGTTCGGCAGTTGGAGATGGTGATCGGAGGCTCCATCGGTGGGATGATTGCGATCGAATTTGCATTGATGGAGCCTACGCTTAAGCGATTGGTTGCCGTTGCCACCAGTGGTCGACATTCTGCTTGGTGTATTGGATGGACGGAGGCTCAGCGTCAGGCCATCTATGCGGACCCGGATTGGAAGGGAGGTAACTACTCTCCTGATCGACCTCCTATAGCGGGTTTAGCAAGTGCCCGCATGATGGCCATGCTTTCGTATCGGACGCCGGCCTCGTTCTCTGAACGTTTCGGTAGAGAGGTCATGACCTCGGCTGGCGAGCCTTTCCTGGTTGAGTCTTATCTGAGATATCAAGGAGACAAGCTGGTCCATCGCTTTGATGCCAACTCCTATGTCCGGCTTACTCAGACGTCCAATTCTCATGATGTTGCTAGAAATAGGGGTAAATATGAGGATATTTTGGGGTCTGTTCGGCAACAGACGCTCATTGTAGGGGTAGATACCGATATTTTATTTCCATTGAATGAGCAACAAGAACTAGCTCGGTGTATTCCTGATGCGGAATTAGCCGTATTAAGGTCTCCCCACGGGCACGATGCTTTCTTGTTGGAAGGAGCCAAACTGAATTCGGTGGTTCAGTCATGGATGGGTAGATCCCGTTCCGTACCGAAACCACCCCAAAGAGAAGAACATGCACATCAAACTGAACAATAAAGTTGTCCTTGTCACAGGTGCAAGCCGAGGAATCGGACGCGAGATTGCTAAACAACTTGGAGCAGCCGGCGCCAAGGTGGCCGTTCATTATGGTCGATCCTCTGAAGAAGCGGTTTCCCTGTGTAAAGAAATAGGTCGCGGGGCAGAAGCATTTCGTGCTGATCTAGCAGATGCGGGAGAAGCCCATGCGCTCTTTAAGAATGTCGTTGCAGAGTATGGGCAAATTGATATTCTCGTTAACAATGCCGGAATCGCGGTTTTGTCTGAAGTGGAAGGGGAGTACGATGAGTGGCTTTCCGATTGGAATCGAACGATGGATATCAACACGAGAGCATCGGCCATCTTAATCCGGTCTGCCATTCCGCATTTCAAGCAACATGGTGGTGGTAAAATCATCAATATTGCGTCCAGGGCTGCATTTAGAGGAGATACCGAGGAGTACTTGGCCTATGCGGCTTCCAAAGGTGCGATGGTATCCCTTTCGCGTTCCGTAGCCAGAGCGTACGGAAAAGAAAATATCACTTCATTCGTCATTGCTCCGGGTTTTGTGCGTACGGATATGGCTCAAGATGCCATTGATGCATACGGCGAAGATTACGTCGTCGGTGGGCTCGCATTGAACAAGCTGACGGAGCCAAAAGATGTAGCTCCGATGGTGGTCCTGTTAGCGAGTGGTTTGGCAGATCATGCCACGGGCAACTCGATTGATATTAATGCAGCCAGCTACGTGCACTAATGAGATCCTCTCCTGTAAAAATACTGAAGTTTGGAGGTTCTTCGGTCGGCTCTGTGGAGAGCCTTCGAAGGGTGGTATCCATCATCAAAGGCGAAGCAGACGCCTGCCGTCCAATCGTGGTAGTTTCAGCATTATCTGGTGTGACCGACCTACTCGAATCGCTGGTAACAGAGAAGTATACGGAGCCCATCATCAGTCAGTTGGCTGAGCGGCACATTCGAATGGCAGAAGACCTGTTGGTGCCGCGATGGAGATTCGGATATATGCGGGCCATCAATGCTACCATTGATGTCTTGCGGTATGTGATTGCCCAACCGGGTATGGAAAATAGGACAGAGCGCATAACGGCTACGGGAGAGTTACTTTCCGCACCCTTGGTTTCAGCCTGTTTGCAACAAGAGGGTGTGGTTTCTCAGTCGGTGGATGCACGAACCATTATCGTGGCTCACGACGGAGAGGTAGACCGATCTGAGACGGCTGAACGCGCTGGCAATTGGTTTTCGACCCTCTCACGTTTCGTGCTTCCAGTGGTGACCGGGTTTATTGCAGGAAATGCAGAGGGAAAGACGAC
>DKOG01000061.1:6426-10975 GCA_002469915.1 Bacteroidetes bacterium UBA7368 | reverse complement strand
AGCAGAAATCATCAACCAGGTGAAGGAAGCGCTACCAAGGTAGGGGAAATGTGGGTGAATCCCTCAAATTTTGCGGTTTCGGAAACCCCTGCTTAACGAGTCTGTATTGTGTTATTCGTCTATCGAAATCGTGTCTAACACATTGATAAGCAGTTTTATGCGCCCTTTCTCCCTCATCATGGCTCTTGGAGTCGTCTTTTTGTTCTCGCCATCCTCTGCCGTTGCGCAGGAAGTCTTGTGCGAGAACGGTGTGCTTGAAAACCCCAATACGAATCAGCAACATGCCTGTGAAGGTATGAAGCTGATGTCTCATGTATCTCCGTCCGAAATGGGTTTTGCTACAGGTCTCAATGATATCTGGGGATGGTCTGATTCAGAGACGGGGAAGGAGTTCATTCTGTCTGGTTGGAGGGATGGAATTTCTGTCTTGGATGTGACAGATCCGACTGATCCGAAGTACGTGGCCCTGATTCCCAGGACGCAGGGATCGCTTGCAAGCACGTGGAGAGATGTCAAAATCTACCAAAACCATGCATATATCGTAGCAGAATCAGACTCTGGACCCTCTCCACACGGAGTGCAGGTTATTGATTTGAGCGTATTGCGCGAACACAGTGGAGACCGAATTGTCTTGCAGCCTGTCACAGTTTATGATGACGTCTGGTTTGCTCACAATATTGTCATTAACGAAGAAAGCGGTTTTGCCTATGCCGTGGGTGGCAGTGGCGGAAATTCTTGTGGAGGCGGATTGCACGCTATCGACTTAACTAATCCCGCTGCTCCTGTATTCGCAGGCTGTATTATCGACACCCGTACTGCTCGCGGTTATGCGCATGATGCTCAGTGTGTGATGTACAACGGGCCGGATGTAGATCATCAAGGACAAGAAATTTGTATCGGATCCAATGAAAACGCTATTTCAATTGTGGATGTGACCGAAAAACTGAATCCGAAGTTTTTGGGTGTGGGTGGATACCCGTCCGCCCAGTATGTTCATCAGGCTTGGTTGTCCGAAGACCATAAGTATCTTTTTCAGAACGATGAGCTGGATGAACTACGCCTAACCTCTATACAGAATACCCGAACATTGGTTTGGGATATTACTGACCTTGATGACCCAATTATGATCAATGAGCACTTTTCAGCTAACGAGAGTATTGATCACAACCTGTATGTTCGGGGCGACAAGTTATTTCAGTCGAATTACATCGATGGATTGCATGTACTGGATATTTCTGATCCGAAAAACCTGACAGAGCTCGCTTTCTTTGATACCCATCCTCAAACGTTTACCAGTGTCTGGAATGGCACGTGGAGTAATTACCCGTACCTAAACAGCGGGGCGGTAGCTGTGAACAGTGATCCAGATGGCATTTTTATTCTTTGCCTTGCTTCTCAAGACTGTTCTGGTCAGGCTTCTGTCGCGATAGAGGATGACTTGGGCATTCCTTCTTCTTTTTCTCTCGAGCCAGCCTACCCGAACCCGTTCAATCCTCAGACTACGATTCGCTTCGAGCTAAACGTATCGGCTGATGTTCGAGTAACGGTAAGCGACGCACTCGGGCGCGAAGTCGCAGAATTGATTAACGCATCGGCACTTGCATCGGGAATGCATACACTTCAGTTTAACGGGGCAGGACTGCCATCAGGCACCTACGTTGTTAGAATGGAGGCGCTGGGTCAGCTCCTTACTCAACAGATCGTTTTGCTGAAATAATTCTATTCTGCAAGGCGAACAAAGTATGCCCTAGGCTCGCCTATTACTCCGGAGAGGCGCATGGCTACATGCAGAGCTTCAAAGGACATGTAGGCAGTCGCTTCCGTTGGGTCTGAAATGCTGAACATCATGTGTACGTCATTGGTGTCTCCAATCGGGTAGGAGACAAATAAGTCAACTACGCCAGCTCTTTCTCGTGATCCAACGTGACCGTCAAAGACGTCTTTCCATTTGTCAAAATCTCGCACTTCGTGCTGAACAATGACGCGTTCATTGTAGTCTGCGGCATCGAGATTACTGAAGTAACCCGCGTTCAAGATGGCACGATACACCTCGCCCTGTACGCCGGCCATTTCCATAAATCGGGCTAGTCCAGGGTCCACCATAAACGCTTCAGCAGAGGCTTGATCTGCGGCAGAAGCAACGATCCAAACCAGATTGGGGTCGTCCTCTCCCTGCATTACATAGTCAATCTCGATCCCGAATTCCGCCTGAGTGGATTCTGCTGCATCAAATCCGGCTCTCCAGGTTGCGTAATCGGTCACCTGATGACCCGGCTAGGTAGACACTCGTATCGGAATTAGCTACCGTAAGACTTGTGGGCTCCTCTTTTGGGGTACACCCGGGAAGCATAACGGTGATAAGGAGTGCTGAAAAGAAAAATCGTATAGAGAACGTACGCATAATGGCCTCCGTTGTGGTATCGGAAGAACACGGAATAAGTGGGAGTCCGTGTAGTTGAATTAAGGAAATCCCCTTAACGCAACTTTAAGGGTTCGAAATGCACTTTGGGACAGGGATTTCCCTGCAGCCTACTGGGGTCTATCGGATATGTACTAGACTTCCGGTTAGGACGTTTTCATTCCAGAGAATGCGATAGAAATATGACCCTCCCGGAAGGTTCTGAGCCTGCCACTTCAGGTTATATCTACCAGCTTGCGTCGCCTGGTTGGCAACACGGGCGATCTCGCGGCCATTTATATCAAAAAGGGTGATCGACAGGTGCCCGGGATCTGGCAAATCGAGTTCGAAGGTGACCCGGTTCCTAAAGGGCTGTGGGTAGAGGCTTTTTAGGCCAAATTCCAGCGGTAGGTTGCTCGAACTTCGCCAAAGAGCTACTGAGCGTCGCACATTAATGACTACATCTAATGTGGTGCTTGCTCCCAAGGAGTCGGTCGCGGTTATGGATACTGTGTAGGCGCCGGGATTGGTAAAGCCTACGTTTAGCGTGTCGTTTTCTGTAATGAGAGACGAAGCTTCAGTAGCACGAGAGCCAAAGACAATGGGGTGATTGTCAGGGTCTGAAAAAATAGTGTGTAACGGAATCACGGTCAGGTCACCGGGTAAGACCTCAACAGGGTCTACCGTTTCGGCCTCTGGAGGATGATTCTGTGTTGATAAGAACTCGGCTTCTAATATGGATTCAGCTCCTCGATTGTCGCTGGCCGTTATGCTGATCGTTGCCTTACCGGGCGAGGCTGGAGTAAGTTGAATATCGGTACCCGCCCGTTCCGCAAGGATGATGCTGGGATTCGATGACACCACGGAATACGACAGTAAATCCCCATCGGAATCACTAAAAAGGGGCTCTAATGGAATCAAAAGGGTTCTTCCAATCCAAAGTTGCTCTCCCGAAAATGCAGCATCATTAGCAATGGGTGCATTGTTTTCCAGCACCGTGACATTGAACATTGAGCTCGCAAATGCACCGGCGTTGTCGATCACACTAACAAGGATTTGGGTCGTCCCAGCCAGGGTTGGGCCTATCGTGAGAAGGGAGTCGTTCAGAGAGAGTTCCAAGATGGATGCTGTGTCTGAAACGGCATTCCATTCGTGGATGGTACCATCAGGGTCCCTGAAATGAAGACTGAGGTCTATTTGAATAGACGGAGTACCCATTTTTAGCTCCAGATCTGGGAAATCCAGCATGGAAATGGGAGCAAGATTGGCTGGTGGAATCAGGATAGAGACCGTTTCACTCCATGCGCTCGCGCCACGCGGGTTTACCGTGCGTGCGCGAGCGAAATAGGTAGCGCCAAAAGGGAGAATGAGTTCGCGTTCGGTATCGGTGGTTTCAACCAATTCCACAATGTCTGCGAACTGTGCGTCGGTGGATAGCTGGATCTCAAACTGAGTCCATGTCCCTGCAATAAGACCGATGCGTACCGTGTTTTCATATGGGTTGCTTTCATAGGCTGCCTCTGAAAATGTGGGCGCTTCCGGAGGTCGAATTGTGGATTCGTCTTGGGTCAACAGATAAAGAAATCGAGACATGAGCTCTTCTCTAGCGTTGGCCTGTTGCAAAGAGGCAGCCGAAACGGAAGACACCATGACCTGCCCAGAGCGAACAGCTAGGGGCACTTGGTTATCAACGAGCAACACTTCTGCTTCTGCCACACTTTGAACCGATGAGGAAGAAGCCCCTTTTCCCCACGAATAGCTCGTACAACACAGGTCACTATTACCTGTAATCTGTTCTCCCACAGCAGAATACGACTCGAATCGAACGCCAAGGACGCGTTCTAACCACTCTTCAGAAGCAGCCGTTGAGGGATCCTCAGCCAGAAAAAGAAGCCTTCCCCCCTGATCGAGGTATTGTTCAATCAATTCCATGACGGATGCCTCATGAAGAGGGGCACTGTGTAGACTCCAAACCAAATAAGGGAATTGATTGAGCGTTGATTCAGGAATGAGGCCTCTCGTTAAGAAATCCCAATGGGAATAGGTAAATCCTATTTGGTCAAAGATGTCTTCGTGATCGCTGGTTCTGGACCCTCGTTCGTACGATGTCAAAAACAAGACGTCTCCACGGGCAGAAAACGGTTTAGAGGA
>DKOG01000061.1:0-6376 GCA_002469915.1 Bacteroidetes bacterium UBA7368 | reverse complement strand
AGCATCCGTCAACTGGGTATGCTCGTTACCGCTCACGTCTTTCGATAGGAGGGCTAAGCGATACTCGGCCTCTATCGTTGGTCGAAAACGAGCCGTGTATAACCCGTCTCCTTGCTGGACATCAAAGTCCGCGCTTAGGTCCCCTGAGTCCTTGAGGGCTAGGGTGTGGAGGATACGTGACTCATCGGTCCGATCTAAAAGCAAGGCCGAAAGTTCTGAAACAGCACTTCCATCTAGATATCCGGCCCGAATTTCGAGCGACTCACCGGGATTCGCAAAGGAGAGTCCAGGCAGTCGAATGGATGGAATGGCGATGGGAGCCATGTCATCGGGTCGATCCACGGTAATTCGGATGGTGTCTGCATAGACCACCTGATCCCCATTAGCTTGCACTGTAAAGGGGATAACGGCTTCTCTGGGGAGTGGTCCTTCACCGCTAAACCAGATGGCAGGAATCCTTTTCGAGAGTCGCGTTGAACTGTATGCACTTAGGGGCCATTCCGGTGACTCGTCGAGCCAGTAGGTCCCGGTGTGGCCGGAAAAAGGAGTTACGCGGGGATCAAAACTGGTGTCTAGATGAAGCTGAAGGCCGTTCAGATCTGCTGCTCGGTCACTCGAAAAAACGAGGGACATTCCGTACACACCACCGGCGGCAGCCGTCTCTACGTCTATTGCGTCTTGCTGCTCATTTGCTGAGAGCAACGACGTGCTTTCAAACAGACGCGTTCTCAGTAACTGAAGGGGAGGGATCGCCTCAAAATCTACTCTTCCGGATTCAAGGGGTAGAGTTACTTCAGCCGATGTCGGTGAAAAAGTCAGTAATGGGTTCTCGGGAATTATGGTATACGTCCCGTCGGGTAAATCGGAAAACAGAAACACGCCGTCTTTCAATGTGCTATATCCCTTCCAGACAGGTCCTTGAATGCGTACTCGGACGTTCTGGATACCCATGGACTCTTGTTTCACGGTCCCCGATAAAGTGTGGGTGGGATTGCCTTGATCTCCTGCTTGGGCTTCTCCAATGAGAAGCGAAAACCATTGTGCATTGGTTTGAAGATTAGCAGGCGCAGAGATCCGCACGGTGTACGCGCCGGGCTCAGCGCGGAAGTGGACTTGCTCAACATTGTCTCGAATGTTAATCCCCTTTTCGGCCGGCTCTGCCGGCCGAAAAGGATCTAACGTCCACGGATAGTGCGTGCCGTCAGGACCTAGGACAACCATATTTAGGTCGTGAACCAAGTGAAGGGAAGGATCATTGAGAGCGGGTCCACTAACGGTATCAGCGGGATCGGTCCAAACCAACGTGGCCCTAAAGGTCCCCGTCTCTGTGATAGTAACGGGCCACTCAAAAACTTCCGATGGCAGCAAAGAGGCTTCCAGCATTTGAGCAGGATAGGGAGGAACTGGAGCCGTAGATCGAGAGGCAACGGCCGTTTGCCTGATATGACGAGCGGCTTTTTCTGAGTTTAGGTGCCCCCATCCAAACTCGTAGTCCGGCCCGGGAAATCGTCCAGCCTCATCGGCCGTGTGTAACAGAAGACCTTTGAGCGAGGAGGAAAGTGGGGGTCTGTCGCCAAACTCCCGAGCATAAAGCTCTTGCAGTAGGGATGCGGACCCTGATACCACGGGAGCAGCCATGGATGTGCCACTTGATGGTCCGTATGCCGTGTCCGAGCCGGCCTTCGAAGACATTAACTGCAGACCCGGTGCGACCAAATCAGGTTTGATGCGTCCATCATCGGTTGGGCCCCAACTTGAAAACGTAGTCATTACGACGTCTTCCGGAGTAGAAATTTCCCATGGCGCACTTTCTACTGCGCCTACGGTCAGCACGTTTTTTGATACTCCTGAGTCGCCAATGGTATCGTATCCCGTGCGGGCGCCATCTCGCGAGCGAACAGCGGAACTCATCTTCCATCCATCATCAAACACCCAATGGGGAGCTCCATCGGTCGGGCCTTGCCACTCTCGCTCGTTGCCGGCACTCTTAATGATGAGATACTCAGGCGCAGCCATTGCTAGCTCATCCCAGAGAGCGGCCTGTTCGTCATACCACCCAAAACGGAAGTCTTCTGATGGGGAAATAGAGGGGTCTCCCATCCACCCCCATAAGCCATCCCCTTGAATATTGGCCGTCCACCCAAGGGGTGTACCGTACGAATGATTGGAAATGGTGAGTCCTTCGGCAGCGGCGGCGGCCATTTCTTCGACATCGCCGTTCCAGTTGTAAGCGTTAATCAAAGAGGCTGGAGCCATGCCACGAACAATATCCCAATCGCCCGATGCAGCGATGGTACCCGCGACATGAGTAGCGTGATTTTGGCCTTCGGAAGTGGTGTCCTTTTGGGCTACTCGTCCTGCCAATTCAACATGTGTTGAGCGGGCGACGCCCGCGTCCCATACACCAATCGCTTGGCCTGCCCCCATTAGATCGTATCCCGATCGACCACCTGTCCAGAGAGTGTGCGTTCGGGACGTGGTCGCCGCCCGCCGGTTGTGGGTAGTGTACAAGAATGGGCGGCCATATTTGAGACCGATCATTTCTCGGGTTGCCCCGGATGAATCGACTAGCACTCTGGACGCGGAGTCCGATACCAAGAGAGAGGTGCTCCACGATAGTGCCTCTCTAGAACGAGTTGAAATCTGGTCCAACGTAACTTTGTCTACACGGCTTTGCGCGTAGGCAGAGGGAACCGCCAAAAAAGGCAGTGCCAGGGCAAGCAATAATAGATGAACTCGTTTCAAATCAAGGCAATCATTGAATTAGAGCAGATACGCATCTCTTGTTTTCACCGCAGAATATAGACTACCTCGTGCGGATCAACCTACCGATATGAACCGCTCGGTTCATGCATTACGTCGTTCAGCAACTATGATGTATGTATAGCTGTGAGGAAGAACGATACTTCGTAGCAGGGAGATACATGAACCAACCGAATACGGAACACATGGTTTGGGTCATTTCGATTCCACGAACGGGGTCAGCTATTGAGGCCGCGGCCGATCCCAACGCCGTGAAATGACTTAAGAACATGTTCTTTGCTCCTATCAACCTGGAATGTTATGAATATCCGCCTTTCTGCTTTCCTAGTCTTACTTGTTCTCTTTCTTGTGGGGTGCAGTGATACGGCTGTAGATCCTTTTGAGAACGAGGAAAAGTACTTCACCGTTTGGGGATATTTGGGATGATCAGCAAGTCGTAAAGGATGACATTGCCTGGTCGCTGAGTACCGGTCAGCAGCCGACAGGAGCACCTTACGGACTTACGGCACTTGGTTTTCAGGTTCGGATACTGGATAAAAACTGGGATCCACCAGAAGGTGTTTTCAATCCTGAAGTACTTGCTCAGCCAGGAGCCTTGTCCAACGTAAATAATGGATATGGCTTTTTTGGAAGTATTGGTGTGTACCGGGAGGAATGGAATGTTGAACACATGTCCCTCGCCTTGGGTTATCCGAATTAGCTGTATCCTTATCGCCAAGTGAGCCGTAGAAGGATGTTTTAACTCAACTTCCGACGGATTCTATGGGTTTTTTTCGCAGGCTTACACGCGCTCTTTCTGCTCGGTTTTCCTTTTGGCGTAGGAATCCATTTCGTTGAACTACAACAAGGGTGTTATATTTGACATATCATTTCACTCTGACCCCGATCTTCCATGTTTGAATGGATTACTGACCCGAATGCTTGGGTTGCCCTTGGAACGCTTACCGCCCTTGAGATTGTCCTGGGCGTGGACAACATTATTTTCATATCCATTTTGTCGGGTCGGTTGCCAGCTGAACAGCAGCCTAGAGCTCGTTTTCTGGGCTTGCTCCTGGCATTGTTTGGACGCGTTGTTCTTCTATTATCGCTTACTTGGATTATGCGCCTTACGGCTCCCATGTTCACTGTCATGGAGTTTGCCGTTTCAGGTCGGGACTTAATATTGATTGGCGGTGGACTGTTTCTATTAGCCAAGTCTACCCACGAGATCCACAATAAACTGGAAGGAGAGGAGGATCACACTGCAGGGAAAACGGCCGTCACTTTTGGCAGTGTGCTGGCTCAGATCTTTATTCTGGACCTGGTTTTTTCCCTGGATTCAGTAATTACGGCCGTTGGAATGGTGGATCAGGTTCCGATCATGATAACGGCCATCGTGCTCGCTATTCTATTTATGATGTTTAGCGCTAAAGCGGTTTCAGACTTCATTGACAGGCATCCAACGGTAAAAATGCTTGCCTTAAGCTTTTTGCTGATGGTCGGTGTGGCGCTTGTAGCGGAGGGATTAGACTTCCACCTTCCACGTGGATATATCTACTTCGCGATGGCCTTCTCCGTTTTTGTGGAAATGCTCAATCTTCGATTGCGAGGCAGAAAAAAACGGGTAGAGCCGGTACAGCTGCGAGACAAACCGGCCGCTGGAGATTAATTAGGCGCTGCGTTTGATGATCATCAGGGTGGAGTCGTCCTCGAATAAATCGGATTGATGATCTAGCGAAAGTGAGTATTCAAACACTTCATTCACGATGGTAGCTGCGGAGCGATCAGCGTGCTTTTGAACCAACCGGATGAGGCCTTCTTCTTCAAAAATGGAGCCATCCTTTTCGGTTCGTTCGGTGATACCGTCTGTGTAGAGAACCAAGATTCCACCGGGCGGAATCTCTGCATAGTCTCTTTCTAATGGAATATCGGGCAAAGGACCCATGATGGGTCCGGTAGGGTCCATGCGATGTATGGTGCTGTAATTGTCTCCAGAGATAATCAGCCCCGATGTGTGTCCGGCGTTAGTGAACAATATGCCACCCGAACGAGCCAGCTCACAATAAAAGACGGATACAAACCGAGTGGAGAGCGTGGTTTTGTGAATAACGCGATTCAGTTTCTTCATCGCGTATAGCATTTTCAGATTGGTCCCGACCCCCATCCGTATGCCCATCAATACGTCCCTTACGAGCAGTGCTGCAGGCATCCCGTGTCCGCTGGCGTCACCCATGGCGATGCCCAATAGTTCGTTTTCGAGTTCGATGAAGTCATAGAGATCTCCACCTACGGCTTCAGCCGGTTTCGAGCGTACAGCAATATCGAACCCGTCGAATTCTGGCGGGCGTTGAGGCAGAAGACTTCGCTGAATGGCTGCCGCTGTTTCCAGTTCACTTTGTGCCGCTTCGGATTTGAGGCGGGTATTTAAAGAGAATCGGACCCCATTGAGACAGAAAGCCAACTCGGCACGTTGCCACCCTTCTTTTAGGGAAAACATGAACAAGTACTGATACCCTGGAGCGCCTTCAACCCGGAAGGCGACGAATTGAGGGGCATCATCTTCCTGAGGTTTATACCAATCCGGCAGCTCCTCGGGCATTTCAAATAGAAAGGCTCCGTGCTTGTAAATCTGTTGTGCCGCCGGATCGGTTACGGAGATGCGCGCTGGAAATAAATCCGTTGATCCAGAAGTATGGAGAAGCTCGTAGGCCCCAAACAATTCTCGGTACATGTGTCCGTTGCCAAATCGGAGCTGCTCACCGAAGGAACTGACTAGATTCTCAAGAATCAGTGGCAGAAAATCATCATCGTGACTCTCGCCGGCGATACGCGCCAACATGCGTTCCATCTTCCGATAAAATTGCTTCGGATCCATCGTGAGTTGTCTAGTGGAATGAACTGCTCTTGTTAGAAGGGAGCAGGATCATTTCCGGGTGGTAAAGCGCCAGCATCTTCGCCGGGTCCTTCGGGTACGTAATCGCCCGGCGCATAATACGTCGTGAGGTTTTCAAATCGGGCATGCTGGTGAACAAAGGCTAACGAAACATCTCCAATGGGACCGTTTCGTTGTTTACCGATGATGAGTTCGGCTAAACCCTCGGTCGAGTTACCACTTTCATCGACCGTGATGCCGTACCGCTCGGCCCGATAAATGAAGGCGACCACATCGGCGTCCTGCTCAATGGATCCAGATTCACGAAGGTCTGATAGCTGTGGGCGTTTGTCACCGCCACGTGTTTCAACGGCACGTGAGAGCTGGGAGAGCGCGATTACCGGAACGTTCAACTCTTTGGCAAGGCCTTTCAGGGATCGAGAAATGTGGGCAATTTCTTGCTCACGATTCGAGTTTTTGCCCACTGAACCCCCGTGCATAAGCTGGAGATAGTCCACGATAATGAGGCCGATATCGTGTTCTGCTTTAAGTCGTCGACATTTTGCGCGTAACTCAAGTACCGTTAGGCCGGGCGTATCATCGATAAAGATGGGTGCTTCAGACAACATGCTAATTGACGAAGTTAATCGCGGCCAATCTTCATCTTCTAATTTTCCTGAACGAATTTTATGTTGGTCAATGCGCCCAAGTGATGACAACATCCGCATAACAATTGATTCACCCGGCATCTCCATACTGAAA